>NZ_JYNS01000005.1 GCF_000934725.1 Methyloterricola oryzae | reverse complement strand
ACCGTTTCCTTCCTGCCCGTCTTCGCCCTGGAGGAACAGGAAGGCCGGCTGTTCAAACCGCTGGCCTACACCAAGACCTTCGCCATGGGTGCTTCCGCGCTGTTATCGGTGACCCTGGTTCCTGTGTTGATGTTTTTGTTCATCCGCGGGCGCATCCTTCCCGAACACAGGAACCCCGTCAACCGCGTGCTGATCTGGCTATATCGCCCGGTGATCCAACTGGTCCTGCGCTGGAAAAAGTCGACAGTGCTCCTCGCCCTCATGACGCTGGCCGCGACCATTCAACCCGCCAGCCGTCTGGGCAGCGAGTTCATGCCGACGCTAAACGAGGGCACTTTACTGTATATGCCGACGACCCTACCGGGGCTTTCCGTCACCAAGGCAGCGGAACTGATGCAGACCCAAAACCGCATCATCAAGAGTTTTCCCGAGGTGGAATCAGTGTTTGGCAAGGCGGGACGGGCCGCCACGGCTACCGACCCGGCACCTCTGGAGATGTTCGAGACCATCGTCAACCTCAAACCGGAGAGCCAATGGCGGCCCGGGATGACCACCGACACGCTGATCGCTGAGATGGACAAGGCGCTGCAGATCCCGGGCGTGAGCAATGCCTGGACCATGCCCATCAAGGCCCGCATCGACATGCTTTCCACCGGCATTCGCACACCCATTGGTGTCAAGGTGTTCGGCAAGGATCTGGACGAGATCGAGCGGCTGGCGAAAGAGGTCGAAGCGACGGTCAAGAGCGTCCCCGGCACTAGCAGCGCCTATGCGGAACGGATTACGGGAGGCTACTACCTCACCATCGAGCCGGACCGGCTGGCCCTGGCGCGCTATGGCCTGAGCGTGGGCGATCTGCAGGACGTCATCGGAACCGCCTTGGGCGGCGAGACCGTCACAACCACCGTGGAAGGGCGGGAGCGCTACGGCGTCATTGTGCGCTATCCCCGTGAACTGCGCGACTCGCCCGATGCCATTGCCACCCAGGTGCTGGTGCCTGTTCCCTCCGGCGCCATGATCCCCATCGGGCAGTTGGCCAGCGTCGGACTGGGCAAGGGGCCGCCCGTCATCCGCACCGAGAACGCCTTGCTGTCCGCCTACATCTTCATCGACATCCGCGGCCGCGACATCGGTGGATATGTGGACGATGCCCGCCAGGCCGTGCAGGACCAGGTGAAATTTCCTCCCGGCTACTACGCCACCTGGAGCGGCCAGTTCGAGTACATGGAACGGGCCAAGGCCAAGCTGAAGATCGTGGTGCCGATGACTCTGGTAACCATCTTTCTGTTGCTTTACCTGAACTTCCAGCGCATCGCTGAAACCCTGATCGTCATGCTCTCGCTGCCCTTTGCCTTGGTGGGAGGTATCTGGTTGATGGTGTGGCTGGGTTACAACCTGAGTGTGGCGGTCATTATTGGGTTCATCGCCCTGGCCGGCGTGGCGGCGGAGACGGGCGTGGTCATGCTGATCTATTTGGACCATGCCCTGGAAAAATCCCGTTCGCTCGCGCAAGCGGAAGGATGCGAGTTGACCATGGCCGACCTCTACGCCGCCATACAGGAAGGGGCGGTTGAGCGGGTTAGGCCCAAGATGATGACCGTGGTGGCCATCATGGCGGGCCTGCTGCCCATTATGTGGGGTACGGGGACGGGATCCGAGGTGATGCGCCGCATCGCCGCGCCCATGGTGGGCGGCATGGTCTCGTCGACCCTGCTCACGCTGATCGTGATTCCGGCGATCTATGCCCTGGTCAAGGGTTATGCCATTCAACCAACTCAACGCTAAACCAACCGTAGGAGGCTATCGACGGAAAACACTGCAGTCGCAAGATCCATCGGCCATTCAACCTACATCATCGAGGTGTGCCATGAACGACGTCACCAAAGTATTACTGATCGCTTCCTTATCCTTGGGGCTACTGGCAGGCTGCGCTCAGCCGAATCCCCATCCCATGGACATGACGGCGGCCATTCAGAATGCCAAAACGGCAACGGACCACAAGGCGCTGGCTGAACATTACGAGGAGGCCGCGAAGGCTGCCGAGGCCAAGGTGGATGAGCACAAGAAGACCCTGGAGCAGTATAAGCAGCATAGCTACTTGTACGGAAAATCGGCTGAGACATTCGAGGAACACTGCGAGGCGCTCATCAACTCCTATGAAAAGGTGGCTAAGGCAAACCAGGAAATGGCGAAGATGCATCGACAAATGGCGGCAATGGCCAAGTAATCTAAAGCACGGACCGGCGGCGTTATGAAGGGTTGTGGCATCGATAAAAGCGGCTTCTTCGCCGCTCTCCCCTTGTCGATGATCCAAGGCAACCCGACGCCGCCCAGGCTCTGGGATGGCCAAAACGTTACTCAGGGTTACGCCCCCGTGCTCATGTCCCATCGGTCGCTCGTGCTAAGTCACCATTGAATTTCGAGTCCTGAGGGTTTCATGAACTGGATTGACGATTGGCTGAGCCTGCTTTTCGAGCCCGTTTCAATCGCCGTCTTGTCGGAACCGGCTTCTATGAAACGAGGCGTGCTCGCTGTGACATGCCTCATGCTGCTTTGGGGCCTCAATTGGTTGATCAATGGCGAGAGATCGGATAACGCGTTTGTACCAGAGGATGATTTGAATAGCCGTCAGACCGGAGATCCCGGCATAGCCAAAGTTTTGACAGTTAGGAAAATAGTTACCTTTGAACATTCCTTTGAGGTCACAGGCGAAGCTCGTCGGCCGATTGGGGGGTTTTTACGTGACGGGCGCGACCAGCGGGACGATCCAGTTCTGTTCGCGGTGCTTTGGGCAGCCGCAGCCTGCAACGACGCCGAACTCGTTGAAGGGCGCAAATATGTCGATTTGATTGGGGACCCCGTTGAAGGCGCACTCTTGGTCGCTGCGGCCAAATGGGGCATCCGGCGCGCGACCATCGATTTGGAGATGCCCAGGTTAGCCACATTTTCTTCTCGTGTGGACTCGACGAGGAAATCCGTCGCGCGTCACTGGGAAGATGAAGTTCGACTGTTCGTAACAGGACTGCCGCTGGCCGTTGTCCCACAATGCACCTTCATCCGGACGCAGAACGGAAGTCAACCGATGACCAGCGATCACCTGAGCGCTCTGATTCTGGCCAACATTGAAATGGCTGCCGAAGTCAACGATGTCCTAGCCATCGCTGAAAAGGTGCTGGACCACGTTCCGGATCATGCACTGACGTCAATCGACCCGAGTGAACTTGAACGAAACCTGGTGTTTCTGGGGCTGATTGGACTGCAGGACTCATCCAAAGAAAGATTCGAAATACCCCGCTGAGATTGTGATGAGCCGGAGAATCCTCATGAAATTGGTACTGTTGTGGGCTAGTTTGGTTTGGTCTGTGCTGGGATTGGCTCAGGAGAGTGAGCCAAGGTCGGCGTTGACAGCGTTGATTCGAGAAGCCCAGGAACGCAATCCCGATATTCAGGCAGCTCGTCAGCGGTGGGAGTCCGGCAAGGCGGTAATCCCCCAGGTGCAGACCTTGCCTGATCCCAAGGTTATTCTCGGATATAAGGACATGAATCCGAACCGGGAAGTGATGTATGGTATGAGTCAAGAAGTCCCGTTTCCGGGGAAGCTCCGGCTCAAGGGCGAAATCGCCACCCGCGATGCGGAACGGATGGAACAGGATTATAGGGCCATGCAGTTGGCGGTGATCGCTCAGCTCAAGGAGTCCTTTTACGACCTGCATTTCGTCCATGATTCCATCGACGTGTTGGGAAAGACCAAGCTGTTGCTGGAGGAGTTCGAGGACACCGCTGAGTCGCGCTACTCGGTCGGACAGGCTGCCCAGCAGGATGTGTTTCGCGCGCAGACCGAGATTTCCCGGCTCCTGGCTCGGCTGGCGTCCCTGGAGCAGAAACGGCAGTCCCTCCATGCCGTCATCAATCGCATCCTCAACCGTCTTCCCAACGACCCGCTCGCCCCGCCCGGCGAGATCGAGTTCACCCCTCTGCACCATTCACCCGCAGAACTGAACGCACTGGTAGATCAGTCCTCGCCTCTGCTTCATGGTCAACAAAAGACCCTGGAACGGGGCGATCAGTCCATCGCTCTGGCCAAGCGAGAGTATTACCCGGACTTCGAATTGGACGCGCGCGGACTTCACGATAATGCCATGAACACTGATGGCTATCAGGTGATGCTCAACGTGAAGGTACCGCTGTACTTCGCCACAAAGCAACGGCAAGGCGTGAACGAGGCGGTGGCCGGGAGAGAGGCCTCGTTCCAGGACTTGCAGGCACTGCGGCAGGAACTATTGTCTCGAATCAAGGACAACTTGGCCCAGGCCGAGCGAGCGGAGAAACTGGTGAAACTTCTGCGCGACGCCATCATTCCCCAATCGCGCCTAACCTTAACTTCGGCCCAGGCTAGTTACGCAGTGGGTAAAATTGACTTCTTGACCCTGCTCAATAGTCTGTTGACCCTGCAGGAAAACGAACTGGAATTCCACAGCGAGCTCGCCGAGCACGAGAAGGCCCTCGCCCGGTTAGAAGGCATCGTCGGGGAGACGCCTTGAGCACGAAAGCCTGAGTCAATTGTGGTTCGCACGACCGCAACCGTCGAGTTCAACCGCGAAAACTTCCGCAAAGGCCAGAACACAGACTCACGAGGCATGATCAAGAGCAAAAATCCAAACTGCGAAACTCACACCGTTGTTGGGCTTCCGGGTACGAAAGGCCCAACTGAGAAGGGTTGGTCCCAGAGAGCGTGGTGGTGCGAGAGGAAATTGAAACTGCCTCCGCAATCAGCGTGTTGTAATCTTGACGACAGCAATGGGCAATTGGCATTCTGATGAAATAAATCAGAGCTGACCTTCGCAAATGACAGGAATGCGGACTGATCAAACGGCGGTTATGGCCGAAATGGAGGCTGTCCGCGGTATCGGGCTGATGACTGTAATGCTTATGATACCCGCCATCGGGAGTCGATTCGGTTTCCGATCACCGAATGGTAGAACATGGCGCGCCGAAGATCCGCCGCTTCTGGCGGCAGGCTCAATTCCCGCAGTGCTATTACTCGGAACTACAGATACTTTTTGAATGTGGCCGCACTGACGGCCACTGCGACGGCGAACAGCAGCGCGAAAGGCAGGATGACGTAATTGGGGTGCACGGTGGTTGGCCAGGCCAGATAGATTGCCCAAGGCAGCGTGAGTGTAGGCCCAATGGCGCGCTTGGCGAGGTGATACACCTGGCCATGTTCACGTCCAACACCAAAGCGGCGCAAATCCCTGCTTACGATGCCGTCGACCAGCGCCACCAGGCCGAACAGGCAAAACACAGGCATTGCCAGTACCAGCACGGCGACCCGCACCGCATACACCTGGGTGGCGATCATGGCGGCCGCCAGGTATTTGCGAAGACCTACAAGCGTGTCATCCAGCCGTTGACGAAAGAAGGGATTTTCCTCGATCCGGGACGCTGCGGTTTCCGCCCGCCGCAGCAAGCTTGTCAGGCCAGTGTCCACATACAGGCGGCGATGCAGGTCAGCCGCCATACCCGTAGCAAAGTCCGTTGGATGTTCCACCAACAGACTCGCTTTTATATCGTTACCCAGGTATGCCAGTTCCGCCTCCAGCATGGCCTGGCTCCGTCTGGGGCCCTGGTCCGGCCAGAGCAGTCCGACGCACACGCACTCGAATAGGATGTTGCCAAACAGGCCCAGGACCAGCCAGACGGCGATGCTCAGCACCCAGCCCAATAAACGACCAAGCGGGCCACGATGGGGTGCAACGCCTGAGGCGCGGCTCTGTACCGGGATGGCGTCAGCCATTCTTCGCGACCGTGATTAGCGGCGTGGCGGCGGCAGTGCCCCACCAGTGGTCGCCCGTGCTGTACTTACGGGCCATGAGTTCGGCTACCGCTTGCAGATCCTGGGGCATGTGCAAATCCTCTGCAGGGTCTGGCAACGCCATGCGAATCTTCCACAACTGCCCGCCCTCCAGCAGCGCGAATGCTTGTCCCTTGGGCAAGGACATGATGTCCGCCGGGGTGATCAAAGGCACTTCCGACACGCCCAGACTGTCCTCATTGCGGGAGATGTAATCCACCTCCGAAGTCGGATCCGAGGAATCGATGGCGCCCGAAACCGGGGTTCGGGTGTAAACCTCCACCTGATCCAGTTGATTGGTCATCAGTTCCGCGGTGGCAAAATCCTTTACACGCAACATGAGGGTGGTGTTGAAGTTGCCGATGACCTGTTTGGTTTTGGCGGCATTGCCCAGGCGCGCCTCGATGTCCGGGGCGGTCTGCGTGTAGGCGGTGACCTGAAAGCCTGCACCGCCCCCCTTGTTGACCATGGGAATGAACTCATCGCCGATCAGTTCGTTGAACTCGTCGCAATGTAGATTGATGACTGGTAGCGCACGTGAGCGTGACGCTTCCGGCAGCGCGCCGTCCACCCCGTGTTTATAGACATGCCCTGCTACCGACACCAGGTCAGCGAACATGGAGTTGCCCACCGCCTGCGACACCGCCATATCGCTGAGCGCGTCCAACCCGACGTAGACGATGCCCTTGCGCCTTATGATTTGCATCCAGTCGAAGATCGGGCGTGGGTCATCGATGTCGCTGTAGTCGGGTGCGATCAGTTCACGTGTCTTGCCCGAGATGAGTTTTTCCATCAGTGGCTGCAGACCCACCACCAGCTTGTCAAAATACTTCTTGTCGTACTCGAACACCGTGCGCAAGCCGTCCGCCACCGGATCGTACAGTCCGGCCTCCTTGGCATACTGGACCAAGGCAATGACTTCGTGGGAACGTCCCTTCAGCTCGAAAGGCAGTTGCCGTTCATCGATGTTGGCGGCCCGATCGACCACCGCCTGCTGCCAGTCGGGTGGCGCCACCTGAGGCAGCCAATGCCGGTAATATTCCAGGAGCAGCGGCTCGATGTAACGCACGTACCGAGTGATCAAGGTGTAATCGGGCCGTTGGCCCAGCGCCACCAAGGTTCGCGCCACGATATTGGTGAAATGCCAGGCGAACTCGCGGAACGCTGCGGCATTGCCCTGGCTCGGTAGCTGATTGGCGATGCGCGTGGCCACCTCCGTGATGCGCGAGAAACTAGCGATCGGGTTGTAGCGGGCGGATATCTCGGGGTAGCCCAGATGGAACACGAACAGCGCATTCTGCCTCCCGGCCCGATGCGCCTCGGCCACCACCCGCTTCATGAGGTCGGCATCGCCCTTGGGATCAAATACGATGGTCACATCGCCCCGGCGGATGTCCTGGGTGATGAGGATTTCAGCGAGACGGGTCTTGCCAACGCGCGTCGTTCCCAGCACCAGCGTGTGCCCCACCCGTTCGTATAACGGCATCCACACGTCGCGCTCATCCAGTTCCACGCCGTGTAGCGCCGCCTTGCCACCCACCGGGGGCAGCGGTGCCAGCGGATTCCACCAGGCATCCCGCGTCAACAGCCGGCTCACCCATTGCAGTCGGGGATGGTCCTCCCAGGCAGTCTCCACCTTGCGTGCCCACAGATACCAAGCGCCAGGTTCGACATACGGGCGTCCCATGGGCTTCTGCGTGTCCTTCAGCCGCTGCGTGTGGCGCTGAGTCCAGCGAAAACCCTTGCCCAGGAATAACTTGTTCCGGCTGACCGGGATCTCACCCGCCTTGAGACGGTACAGCGATAGCCTCTTCAAGTTGCGCTGATAACGCACGATGCGATATCCCTGAGAGGCGCGCAGCCAGGTCAGGAAACCCAGAGCGGCCGCAGCGGCCCGCGCCAAATCGGTTGGCATCATCAAGGCATCGGGCTCCAGTGCGACCACGCCGACCGCAGCGCCAGCGGTCAACGCGGACCACAGTTCCACCGGTGGGCGCAGCAGTGCCTCAATCGGGTGCAGACTCACTGCTCGATCCGCCGGGCGGAAATCAGGAGCGGGTAATGCTCCAGACGCAGGGTCGGCGCAAGTTGCCGCACCAGATCCGAGCCGGATACAGGCACCAGGCGCAGGGCTGGCGCGAGGGCCGCCAATTCCTGGAATTCCGCCAGACTCTGAGCTTCTATAACCAGGCCCACCGCGCCGACCGCGCGCAGCTTGCCGCCAAATTGCCGCAGCCAGCGGCGAGACAGATCATCGCTCCCCACCAGGAATACGGGTTGCGTCAATCCGGAGAACGCGCTGGCCATGGGCGCCACTATTCCCGGCGTCAGTTCCGGCGTGTGCACCGGAAAGCGTCGGTCCAGCAAGCTGGCTATCAAGGCATCCGGCTTCGGTTTGAAAGCTTTAGGCTGCGGTTTGGGCCGAGGCACGTAAGCCTCGATGGATTCGCTGCGACCACTGTCGTAGATCACAACCGGCTCAGCCCAAGCCACGGCGCCCGCAATCATCAATAGCGCGGCCAGCGCCGCTTTGATCTCATGCGTCATTGGCCGGTTTCTCCATGCGCTATGTTCACTGGACGCAATGGCCTCCCACTAGCGCGCGAACGGGACCGGATGCTGGGTTCTTGGGTAGCGCGCCAGGATTTTGTTCACATATGCCTGGGTTTCAGCGTAGGGAGGAATGCCCCGGTACTGCTCCACCGCTTTTTCTCCGGCGTTATAGGCCGCCAGGGACAAGGGCACATCGCCGTTGAAATGCCGCAACAGCCAATGCAGATAGGCGGTGCCGCCGCGAATGTTCTCCACCGGATTCCAAGGGTCGCTGACACCGAATCGTCTGGCGGTGGCCGGGATCAGTTGCATCAGCCCTTGCGCGCGCTTGTTGGAGCGGGCCAGGCTGTCGAACCCGGATTCCACCTCGATCACGGCCATGACCAGGGCCGGGTCGATGGCATAGCTCGCGGCGATGTGCTGGACCCAGGACGCAATGCGCTCGCGCTGCGGCGAAACCGTTCCCTCGGGAGCGTCGAAACCGCAGGCAAGCTCCCCTGCCCGGTTGAGCTTGGCCAACAAGTGCCAAGCGCGATGTAGCTTGCGAGTATGATAGCCACGAATGGCGCCCCGCCAGTTACGCTCTTTTACATACCGCTCCAGCAGCAGCTTCGAGCCTTCGCGCAGATTATGGTAAGGCTCCAATGCCTCAGCGGGGCTGCCGAGACGGTCGCTATAGAGCGGCCACTCGACCTGCATCAGTCCCACCCGGATCGTCGAGTGCCCCCGTTCCAGATAGCGCAGCAGCGCGCTATGAGCCGCATCACGACTGGAGAAGCGTTCGGTGCGGCCGCGCACGGTGAGTGTCCAAGGCCATGGCCTCAGGCAGCCATTGCTGAGCAGGGCGCCGCTTTCGGCCAGGGCGGTGGCAAATAACACCTCGGCCGGGATGCCATGGGCGCGAGCCACTTCGGCGTAGCCCCATGGCACTGCTCGCTCGTGCGATTCGCACAGAGCCGACACGCACAGGAGCAGACTAACACGGAGCGCTTTCCACATATGCGATTGCGGCCTCGATGGCCTCCGGCAGCAGATGAGGAATCAAGGATTCGGCCACCCAGGCACGCGCTTCGGCATCCCTGGTGAAGTGGGCGGCCACCACGAATGCGCTCACCGCGCCGCCGGGAAACACTCTCCACGCCTCGTGGTATGCGGCGGACAAGATGGTGTCGCGTTCCGTGCAATCGCAACGCGCCTCCAGGGCCCCGTACGCGACAGCTTGCAGCTGGCGCATTCCGAGGCCCGCGTTCTGATAGCGCTGCAGCAGGCGATCAAGCACGAAGTCCCAGACGACGAGGCGCTCCACGGAGCGCTCCAGGATGTGGCCCCAACTGAATGCGTAGCCTTGTGACCTCAGGTATTGGGCGTGCGGCGGCCCGTGGAAAGGCGGGAACTGCTCTGACTGGATCAGGCCGTATTCCCTCAGGACAGCCTGGGGAACATCCAGCTTGGACTTAAGTTTCGTCCGCCACCGAAAGAGGGCATGTTCGTCCAGACTTGCGATCATCCTATGCTGCTCTTCCACCGCGCTGGCTACTGCATGAGTTGGTGGAGTTCGATGGCCGTCAGCGCCTTGCCCCGCACTCTGACGATCTTGGGCACCGAGGCGGCCGGCCCCGCGGCGCGTTCGAGTTCGCCGCGATTGTGGTTAAAGGTGATGCGCCCAGCCTTCCCCATCTGCTTGTTGAACTGGCCTGCGTAGCGCGCAGCCCAGTGCCGGATATCGTCGTCGGATGTGGCATCGACGAAATACAAGTCCAACTGGATCCCCTGTTTCTCGGCGGCGCGGCGTACCACCGGCAGATTACGCTCGCACTCGGCGCACTCCTTCAAGCGAGTAAAGAACATAAGGCGGTCGCCAGCTGCCAGTACCGGATCGGCCGGCACCTGACTCTGGGCCTGAAGCGAGAGCACGCTGGCATCCACCACCGGCATGCCGGGGTACAGTTCCTGCCAAGCGGTATCGTAGGCGTGCTGAAACGCGAGTACCCTCTCGGCGTCTTCTTTCATGATTCGGGCGAAGCGCTTGGCGTATTCGCGCCGCTCCGCCTCGGTCTCGGCGTGGATGCCCAAGGCCTCGATGGGCGAGAGCGTGGCTGGACTCATACTGCCGCGGATTCCGCGCATGAGGCCCAGATAGCGCGTCCACTCGGATTCGCTCAAACCCCAGTGTTCCCGGCTAAAGCGAGTCAGCGTCGGAAGTTCCCCGGATTCGGCCGGTCGGCTGTTCCTGGGCTGAACCGAGCGCGCCAGGGTGTCGCCGATTTCAACCGCGATGGCCTGCATCTGCGCCAATGTTAGGTAGACCACCAAGACTCCTCTGGTCCATCGGCTTACGGTCGGCACCCCATGACTGGGTAGTAGGCCTCCTCGGCATAGGGCCGGGTGAGGTCCTTGTAGACGATACGGGCCTCCTCCGGCGGGCGGCAGTTCGCCGTCTCGCCACGCTCCACCACCGGCAGTCCTAGGCCCATCCACAAACCCAGCAGGACCGTGACGATCACTTCCATTGCACATCCAGCATCACCTTCTGTCCCTGCTCGCCGCGAACGGTCACTCGCCCGTCTTGGGCACCCACCAGAGTCCAGCCTGCGTAACTATCTCCCGGCTTGAGATCACGACGGCTGTTTCCGTCGTTGATCACGATGCGCTGATCCCCGCCCCAGAGGTCCACCGCTTCAATTGCGAAAGGTGGAACCTTGGGTCCATTCGGCCGTGGTGCAGACGATTTTTCAGGCTCTGGCTTGACCTTCCCTCGGGTGCGGGCCGCCGGCGCGGCAGCGGGGCGATCCTGACGTTGAATGAGCTGATCCAATTTGACGTTGAGTCCGTCCAAGGCCACCTGGTTCTGCGTCAACGCGTCCTGGATCTGCGCCAGCATAGTCTGTTGCAGCTGCTGGTTTTCGATGCCATCGGCCGGAGCGATAACGCCGTGCTCTGGCGCGTTCTGTAGCAGAGCAGCCGGAGGTTCGGCGACAGGTCGCTCTGGCGCCGGCTCACTGGCCAGCACTTGCGGGCTTGTCTCCGGCGATGCACTAGGCGCCACAGTAGCCGCAGGCACCGGCTGAATCTCGGCATCCAGCGCGGGAGTCTTGTCCGGCTCCTTATCGCCGCAGGCTGAAAGTGTCGACAACAGGACGAGCACAGTCGCACAAGGCGCTACGACTTTCATCGGATGACGACTCCTTGAATGGGCGCTTCGAATTTCGGGCTCACGTCATAGGCCACTAGGCGGTTGACGGGATCCACCAACAGGCGGAAAGCTGGGCCGCCCAGTGTCAGCAGCGCGTCCCGAAGCGTCATGGGGCCAAGGTGCCGCTGGACATCAGGAATGTGCTTCTCGAATAGGCCGCGCGCCTTGGCCGAGTGCGACGGATAATCGGCCAGGTGGTAACCCGAGCGGACAAGCAGGTATTCCGCCGCGTTGGATATGGTGTCCACGCCCGCCGGCAGGTGCACGTCGATGACCACCAATAACGGATTGACCTGCTCTGGGGTCGGCACGGCCGCCACGTAGCTGTAGCGCCCGGTTTGCATAGCAATCGGTTCCTGCGGCGTATCCATCAGGCGACTTTCGAACTGCAGAACGCCGGGCACGCTGAACCCGGCGTGCACCGGCTCGGAAGCCTGCCTCTGGTTACGAGGCGTGCAGCCGCCTGCGAGAAGGACAAACGAGATGCAGGCGGTGCCTAACAGACGAGTGGGGTACGGCATGGGGGAACCGGTCGCGATGGATTGGCACGGGCATCATGGTGACAAAGCGGCGCCGCGAAAATCAAAGAAAAACCAATTACTCAGAAAAAGTGATTTCTATCGATACCTTTTCGCCCTAGCCTTTGGGGATAGGCCCTTTTCCGTTCATCCCTCCTTCCCTTCCACCCCATTTCAGCCTTTTCCTTTTCCCTTTTTTCGAACCCGACTGCCTGCAGCAGGCGCTGGCAAACGCTGTTGGGACTGGCTCTAGCCGCGCACGCATCCACTTGCAAGCAGAAATCAAGTATTGGATTACTGGGGTTTCGACTGGTATTTGCCGCACCAGGGGTGCGACACTGCGGTCGTTGTCGATCCACGGACACATGTGAGGGACGTATGAGCACTTGGATCAGGACCTTGGGTGGAGCAATCCAGCCGCGCAGGAGATTCATGGCAACAGCAGCTTGGGCGGCTCTTATGGCAGCCTCTGGCACTCAGGCGTCACCCTGGTCCCAGCTCGAGTGCGCCGGCAAAACAAGTTTTGTGCTGTCCTCACGGGGCACCCTGTTTGGCACTGGATTACGCACTGATGGCCAACTGGGCGATGGGCGCGGGGACTTTCCATTCGTGCAGACCACTTGGAAGCGGGTGCTGAATCGGGTCATTGACATTGCCACGGATGGAAGCACATCGATCCTACTCCGCAAGAATGGCTCGGTGTGGACTACCGGAAGCAACGAACTGGGTCAGACTGGCGAGGGCAAGGCAGACAAGAAGCACAAGAAGCGCCGGACCTGGAAAAAGGTGTTCCGGTCCGCCTCCTCTGTGGATGCGGGTGGTTTCGACACCTACGTGCTAGGCAGGGATGGAACGCTCTGGGTCACAGGTGTCAGTGATCTCGGTGACTTGGTCTATCCAGTGTCAGGCTCCATCTCGATGGCCTACAGCATCACCTGGAAGGCGACCCTGGACCAGGTCACCCGGTTCACGTCCAATGGAATTGGCGCCATTGCCAGCCGATACGACGGAAGCGTGTGGTCGATCACCTATGCGCCCACAGGGCTGGCGCTGAACAGTTGGACGCCGATGCCGGCCATCGCCAACGTCGTATCCATGTCGAGTGACGGGAACAACTATTTTCTCGTCAGCAGCGATGGCACGCTGTACCAAATGTCTGACGCGAATTCAGACGGGGCATTGAATCAATTGGACAGTAGCAGCGGCAAGGAGCCGATCGAGATCACGCCTACCGCCAGCAATGTGGCTTCCGTCCAATCCGGCGTCTACGGCACCTACACCATTGCTTTCGACGGCACCCTGTCGCTGCGGAAGCAAGTCGACAACGGCTTCGGCGGGGTGACCTGGGCTTGGGTTCCCGTCCTGAACGAAGTGACGTCGCTGTGCATCGGCGACTCCCACGCGCTGGCCCTAGAAAGCGATGGATCCCTATGGGGAGCCGGCGACAACAGCTTCGGGCAATTCGGGGATCCGGCCATTGCCAGCACGGGCTCGGCTGAGAATTGGACCGTAATTCAGAAATGACACGCGCGCGCCGGTCGCCGGCGAATCCGGCGTTTCATGCGATAGCTCGGCATGGCCCTGCCTCAATCGAAAAAAAGGGGGCCGAAGCCCCCATCCGTTCAGTCACTGGATTAGCCGCTTGGCCAAGGCCACCTCGAGGCTGTCCTCCTCCTGGTTCAGCGCATCCAGGCCGGTTTCCGGCGTGTCTCCGGAGGTCGACTGGCTAACGGCGATTTTCTTCGCCATCAGCCGCAGACAATCGGATTGTGCCGTTTCCGCGTAGCCCAGATAGAACACCTCAACCGGCTGCTTCTGCCCAATGCGCCAAGACCGGCGCGAGGCCTGCTGGACGGTGTAGACGTTGAAGCCGGACTGCAGGAACACGATCGCTGGAAAATCCAGCAAGTCGAGCCCGGTCTTGACCAGCTCCGGGTTGCAGATCAGCACGTCCACACCCCGATCCACCTGATCAAGAATCCAGTCCTCGCGCTTCTCTGTGGGCACGCTGGAGCGCAGCACCGACACAGCAAAGCCTTCCTTCTGCAGCAACAGCCTCAAACGCAGAGTGGTATCGCGCGTCCCGGTGTAAATGGTGTACGCCAGCACGCGCCTGCCACGCGCCTTCTGCTCCCGGCACAGCTTAATCAACTCCCGCTCCTTAGGGGTCGGCTCCGCCTCAAACAACGGCGGTGCGGAGGCAAGCAAGGCCCCCGTCCGCGGGTGCTTGATCGCTTCCATCCGAAAGCAACACTCCGGCCATGCCAGCAATGCGTTGAGCACCACGCCCAACAAGGTCTTGTCCCCCTTGCGCAGCGCATCTTTCAAGGCATCCACCAGATTCCGGCGCAGTGTGCCGTAGTACTCTGCCTGCTCCTCACTCATAGCGACTTCAATGAGACGCTCGTCGAAGGATGGCAGCACATTGCCGCCGATGTCCTTGAGCTTAAGGAACACGGTGTACGGCAGAACGTAGCGAGCGATTCCCTTCGGACCGAATCCCGGGGCCTTCTTGGTATGCACCGTCAGTCTTTTGCCACGCGCGGTGCGGTGGCTGCCTTCGTCGGTTTCTTTGAACACGTCCTTGAGCACGCCGTGCTCGCGCATGAAAGCCATGGCCGCCGGCGCCAGGCTGCCGCGGGCGTTGACCCGGTAGCCGTCCTCCAGCAGGCGGCGTGTCAGTATCCTCCAAAGCAAGACGAACAGATCATCGGCATAGCCTCCCATCAAGGTCCCGGTCATCAGAATCGTCTTGCGGCACTTGGCCGCCAGGACCCCCATGGCCTGGCCTTGCGCCGATCCCTCGTTCTTGAACTCATGCCCTTCGTCGACGATCAGCAGGTCGAAGAAGCCCTGCGGAAGATAGCGCTTGATGTACTCGGTGGGTTGATATCCACCTTGCCCAAACGCGAACTCCTGCGTCGCCATGCGCTTTTCCATGCGCATAGCCTGGCGGTCCTCAAATACCAACTCGCCGTCCTCATCCATCAGGTTGATAAAATCGAACGGGTTGTCAGACAGCATCGCAGCCAGGGTCTCAGGGCCAAATGCCCGCAAGAGCTTGTCAGCGGTCTTGGGACCGATGGTGGGCAGCTGGCACAGTGCGCCCTTGACGATGTCCGCTCGGCTTGTACTTGCGCTCGAACGCTTGAGCGTCCACAAGCGTTCCCCACAAGACCGCCTGCCAAACTCGGCGGTACACGCCCGGCGCCGGTCCCCAGCTGTGGCCATGAATGCCGACCAGTTCAGCAACGCCCCGTCCTCGTCCTTGAGCGGCGTGCCACAGCGCGGGCATGCAGCCACGCTGTCGGTCCGCAAGTACGACGCCGAGCGGGAGTTGTTGGCCTCGGTGAAAACCCGAACATGTAGCTTCCGCTTCAGCGCCACCGGCATCCAATCGAAGCCCATGCGCATGCGCACCCGGCCGATGACGTAGAACTCCTGTACTTTGCCGGCAGTCGGCTCAGCGCCAAGGCGGCGGATTTTCAGCAACTGACGCAAGGTATCCGGCCCGTTCAGCACCCACACGTTTGCATCACTGACCGTTTCAAGGATCTCTCGGCGCCATTTGTACACAAGATGTGGCGGGCTGATGATCAGCGTCCGTCGATAGCCTTCCCTATGTAACACCGCGGCAGCCGCGATCGCCATGATGGTCTTCCCGGTTCCCATTTCCGCATTCACGATAGCGGCCTGTTCGTCGGCCTCCACCAGCAACCGGGTCACTGCCTGCACCACTTCCCTCTGAGCAGGAAAAGGCTGACGTTTGAGGCCATCCATGACCGCATCACGGGCCGGATCCGGTCGCCCGTCGTACACCGGCGGGTTCTGTTGCGAGACCGCTTGCATCAGCCCGTCGCCGAAGTCTTCGACGAACTGCACCAGTGGAATGACGTGTGCTGGTGCAGCCTCCGTCTCCTCGTTGGCTGCGACGTCTTGCGGCCTCCAACGAGGCTGGTTCATGCCCGCATACGCCTCCGCTTCCGCTTCCGCTTCCGCTTCCGCTGACTCGAGAATACGCCCGATTGTCTCAGGCAAATCCACGTCATGCGGGAAACAGTGCGCCTGGTCCCGACGCACCCATGCCCCGCCGATGTGTTCCAGAACGCGGTCGGTTCGCTCGTAGAGATCGCGTTCCAATTGACCCGACAGAATCAACTGCTGTCCTTCAATGGTGGCCGAGCGCAGCACGTCGATGACGTCCTGCGCAACCGTTAGAGTTTCGTTCATGGTGTACTCCTTCAAGAAAAAGGGCACACCGTTCCCGAGGGGCCGAAATGCCCCTTATGGGTTGAAAATGACGAGATTGCCGCGTCGCCTCTTGCAAGGCCACCCAAGCGCCGCAACGCCCCCAGCAAAACACAGTGATCCCGCCTTCACGTCAGAGAAATGCCGCGGAGGGACCACGCGCTCGCGCCAGGTAAAGTAAAAGTGCCTGCAGCAGTCACGAAGGACCGGCCGGCGGAGGTGCAGGCGCGCGGCGGCTTAGGGTCTCCGCTTTTTAGCGAGGTCGGAGACCTCGGCGACTGAACGCAGTCGCCACGTACAACATCGGATGCAATGAGCTTTTTCCAGAGCCCGCCGCGCCGGCCCTCGAAAAAGCCCCCTGGTGCGCAGGGGGACGTGAATGTAACTTGGTTGTTAGAGCAGACGTCCCAGTTCGGATATCCGGTTCCATCCCGGCCGGTCGAGCCCACCAGCACGTTGCTGTCGCCATTGCGACATCGACAGTGCCCGGCCGCCGTTGCAGACATCGCAGATCCAGTCATCCCAAAACAGTCGGTCGGCCCTGTAGGCCTCGACGCTGAGGCTCTGGCTCAGCCGGACGCCGCATCGACGACATACCGGAGTCACTGTGCCTGAACGGATGGGGTCGCAAATCAATCCTGTCAACTGGAGCCTCCTACTTACTGAATGACCAGCGCTTTACCAAAGCTCGGGCTACCCTGGGTCAAGTCCAGTGCCCGGATCACGGGCACGAAGACGTCGGTGGCAACCCGCGTCTCGGTGCTACGCCGTTGTCCCGCCGGGGTCTCAGCGTGTTCCACGGTCACATCCACCTTTTTTTGCTTGAAGGTGTCGCCTTTGATTAGATAGGCCCGAGTACCGTCGTTGGAACGCACCACGCCACACACCTGCCCTGCCGCCAGCGACAGCGCCAGATGCCAGCGTGACAAGGCCCTCAGCGGTAGCCGCGCACGACCTGCCTTCTGCCCGAAATGCAACTCGAATTGCGGCCACAGGCAAGGGTAACGGCGAATCTCCTCCCGCAATTGCGCGGCGTCCATGCGCACCAGGTTGAAACGCAGCGCCGGCGCGTTCACTGTCAGTGCCGGCACGGCGTACGGCTCACCTTGCCAGACCGCCGGCAATACGTCCGTGCACCCGCAAGAGCCGACCGCCAGCAGCCGCTCCCGGACATCCCGCGTGTCCTCGCCATTGGCGATACCTGCCCTGCGTCGGCCGACCACCACCGCCTGGCGGTAGGTATCCACGGGCGCCCGATACACCACCACCGCTTCGCAATGGCTAGCGATCCAAGCGCAGAACTCCTTGTCCAGGCTGGTGTAGGGTACGATCAGGACGAGAATACCCCCAGGCTGCAACAAGCGGATGCCCCGCTGGTAAAACAGCTTTTCCAGCTTCTGGCGCCCCTTCCCTGCATCGCCTGTAACGGCCTTATCCGTCACCAGGTCACCATAGGGCGGGTTGAGGAAGAGCAAGCCAAAGCTGCGCTAGGAGATTATCGTGTCCTGAAAGTCGCCGTGGATCACGCAGTCGAGCAGCCCCTTGGCATGCCAAGCGCGTTCCTCGTCGAACTCCACGCCGTAAGCCTTAGTACGTTCCTGGCCCAGGTACTGTTTGCACTCGGCCAAAGCCACACCTTCGCCGGCACAGGGGTCGATGATCCTGAGGGTCCCATTCGGCACCGGCTCCAGCATGGACAGAATCCGTGCGGTGGTGTCAGCGTCGGCTGGAAAGTAACCCTCCTTGACGAAATTGCGCGCCAAACGTTGAAACATCAAAGCCATGGTGAATCTCCAAAAAAGTGGGGCGGCACGACACCCCTGCGGGGCAATCGGCCCTCCTGGGTGGTGAAAAGCGTTCCGGCCCAAAGGCCGGAACGCATTGATGCAATCAAGAGCAGACGCAATAGGAACAGCACTGCTGATTGCAGCCTGATTGGTGGAACCCGACGGTGTTACCCAGCGGCCGCCAGCGCACGGCCTCGACGACGCTGCGACTTCAACTCCAGTCACGGCTCCGTGTCGAGACCGATTCGCTCTGACAGACGGGGACACAAAGCCATGGCTCATCCCCCCTTTAGCTTGCGCATACCATCGGCGAGCATCCACAAGGCGCGGTTGAGCTTGACGTTGCCGTCTATGCCGTTGACCGCCCGAGTGGTGGTGATCCGTCCACTGGCGTTGCGTCCCAGCAACCCGCCGCGGACCAGGTTCTCCTGAACCACGTTGAACCGGCTCCAGAGGTCCTGACCTGTATCGGCGAAGCGCTTGGGCTGCAGTACCTGCTCAGGCACCACCGGCGCCCGGAATTCGTCCTCGAAGCGCAAGGTCAACGCGGAGCGGGCCAGCAAGTGGGCTTCGGCATCGGACAACTGAACGCCTTGCATACCTTCGCGGCAACGGTCGATGTTCTCGAAATCATCCAGAATCCGATAGGCACCCTCGATGACTCGCCCCGCGACATCGCCACGATGTGGGATACGCAGGTCTTCCACGGTCTCTCCACAAACCATGCCGTTCTCGCAAACGAATCGAAACACGCCGGCCAGCATCTGGTAGGCACTGGAGCCATCGTGACTATTGATCAACACAATCTCGTTGGCTTGCTCGCCATCGATCTGCGAGACATGGCGTAGCCTGAGCATGTGTTTGGTAAAGTCCCCACGATCGCCCCGCGCCCTGGCCTGGCAAGCCATGAAGGGCTGGAAGCCCTCCTGGCGCAGGCCCTGGAGAACCTGGCTGGTGGGAATGTACCCATATCGCGCGGAGCGCGAGTAATGGGGTGTATCGGCGTAAATGGATGGCGCTACGCGCCGTATCTCGTCGTCGGTCAAAGATTGATGGGAACGTGTGACGCGCGCGTCACTCCGGAACCGGGTGGCCAATTGATTCATGGTAGGTCTCCTGCAAAGTAAAAAAGCCGGAGACATTCCGCCCCTTCGGGGGAGGAATCTCCCCGGCAAGGGCTGCGTCGATCATGCCTGCAACATGCCCGAAGGCATGGCCGTCGGAAACGCAAGCGCGCGGCGGCTAAAGGTCTCCCTGGATTAGCGAGGCGGGAAGCCTCGGCACTGTGAGCCGCACAGTGCCACGGTAAAACACCGGATGCTTTCTCCAGCACCCCACGCGGTACTCGAAAAAGCCCCCGGAGTCGGGGGAGAATCTCCAAGGTCAAGGCTCAATTCACAACAGCCCATGTTCTGCGAACGAGTAGCTACCTTCGGCAGCCACCACGAAATGGTCCAGCGTCTTGACGTCCACGAGGGCCAAAGCGGCCTTGAGCTTGACTGTCAGGAGCCGGTCGGCATCGCTGGGCTCGGCGACGCCTGAAGGATGATTGTGAACGAACACGACAGCTGCGCTGTTGTGCGCCAAGGCCGCCTTAACCACCTCCCGCGGGTAGACTGCTGCCGCATCGATGGTGCCTTTGAATAATTCGGCGAATTCGATCACACGATGTCGATTGTCCAACCAGAGGCAGCCAAACACTTCGTAAGGCCGCTCCGCCAGGCGCCATTGGAGCGCCTCGCGCACGGCATCGGGCTCAGTGAGCGCGGCGCCCCGGCGGTACTTCGCGGCCAACCGGCGCCTGGCTTCGGCGAGAATCAGCTCGCCGTGTGCCGGCACGTAATCGCCTAACAAATCATGGACGTATAAATCAGTCATAGTCAATCTCCGCATCCAAGCTATGAACGAATACCGGAGAAATCCCCCCCAGCACGGGGAATGACTTCCCCGGTGGGTGAGTTGAAAAGAGCCCGAGAGCTCGCAGTAGAAAAAGCCTGCACAGCGCCTCCGAAATGAAAGCGCTTCCAGCGGCGAAGCAGGCACGCACTGGCAAAGGGTCACTCCCGAATTGTCGAGGCGGGAGGCCTCGGCGACGTGAGCCGCACGCCGCAACGGTTTGAAACTGAACCTTAGAGACTTTTTCCAGCCGTCCGTAAACGGCTCGAAAAAGCCCCCGTAGCGGGGGAAAGATCCGAGCTCAGCTCGGCGACCCCGAACAGCCATCGGGCCAGCCCAGAGTCCGACTCGACAATTGCACCGGCCGCCGACTTCGTGATGGATCAATACTCGCTCGGCAGCAGTAGAACGTTGTCGGTCAGGTAAAACCTCCACCTTCCCGTTTGCAGGTCCGTGAACTCGATGTCCCTTGAAAACAGAGCCTGCCCATTGCCGTCTTCGACCCGAATGGCTGCGCGGGAGTCATTAACCTCCACCTCGACAACCTGAAACGGATGACGTTGCAGATGGGGGAAGTATTCCGTCGCGACGATATCGAGAAACCAATAGGCTCCCTGCGCCCCGCCCTGCTCGGCGAAAAACTGGACTCCGTCGGTGTAGGTCATGGCTCTCACAAAGGCATGGCGGAACCAATGCTCGGTGCCGGTGAAACCGCGCAGCGCCTGTTCCAATTGGCCAGACGAGAGTCGTCCACCTTGGGCTTCCATTAGCACTGGCGCGGCACTTGGGACTCCAGCCACGAGTTCCTGGGGTAAGGGCAACCGGCCACTGAGCAACCGCTCCTCGATCTGTGCTTCCAGTTGATCGCTGTCCAGGTCAACCGCCAGAGCGTTGACACCAACCCCAGTGTAGAACTTGAGCCAGCCCTGGGCCTGAGCCAGGTCCAACATATCCTGGCGCCAGGCGTCCAGCAGCGGCAAATGACAAACTGCCTTGACCAAGTCCCAGACCGAGACGCCTGCCAAGGTGCCATCCAGTGCGGCATTGAAATCATCTACCTCCGCAGGCAGCAGCCTCAGTGCGCGGCGAGCTCCGAGATCCGGCGACAATACCTGGTTGTCGTATAACCACAGCTGCACCACATCGCCAAACAGGTTCGCCTTGGGCATGCGCCCGGTGAGCTTGGCCAGCCGCTCGGCATCACCGATGACCAGTACACGGCTCGACTGGCTGTCACAGTCCACCAACTTCAGGCGATAGAGGCCGCCTTCGCTCGTGGGCAGAGAGAGACGCGCCAACAGGCCTTGGATGGCGGTATCGCGTCCCCAGAACGAACCGAACAGCAGGTGCGCCGCTTCGTCGGTAACAAAACCATCCGCGTAAACACCTTGCATGTCGTCGACTTCGAATAAGTTGCTTGCATGAAACGTCATGAGTGCTCTCCGAAATTACGACGGCGCAGTCACCCATGCCAGGGGACCTACCCCGTCAGGGTTAACAACAATTGCCATGGCCGATGCTGCCGGCTCTAGGCAAGCGGTTGGAGCCATTGTCAGGAATCGTGCCTGCCGCGGTCACGAAGGACCGGCCGACGGAAGCGCAGGCGCGCGCCGGCAGAGGGGCTTCAATTTGGCGAGGTGAAGACCTCGGCGACTAATCCGCAGTCGCGACGGTCGAACTCGGAACCTTTCCCAAACCTGCCACTATGGCTTGGGAAAGGTGCCGCGAAACGGCACCTGAAAGTGGAAGACGAGTCTCACGGACCTGGGTCTTCATGCGCCCGCTCCCGCGGAACGTGTCGCGGTGCAACGGCTCGTATAAACGCGCTTCATCGCGCGGTAATGCCGACGCTCCCATCGTACGAACGTCAGGATCATTCCCCCCACGAGACCTGAACTGAAGCATGAGGTCTTGCCATCAACGCGCGCGGTCGCTTCCGCACAAAAGGCTTCGTCATTTCCCGGCGACGAACGGCCGGTGAGGTCACAGAGGGTTGCTGCACAACCTTCCCGTGATCCCTCGCGATCGCAAGGGATCGCGGGAATCGCGTGCCGGTGCGGATGAGAAATGCCTCCGCGGTTAACCCTGCTGCGGCGTCGTCAGTCACGCTGCCAAGTCTGGCCCACCGGCTGAAACCGGTAGTTCAAAACCTTAAGCCGTTCTTTCTGGCGTCGGAACAAAACACGGTCCACGGTGGTATCGAGCTTCACGGTGTCCTCCAGCGGCCACAGAGCACCGAACAAATCGGCGTCGTCCTGGATAAAATCGCCGTCCGCAGCAACGGCCGAAGCCGACTCGCTGGATTCGGGTAGCGGGTCTACCTGCATCCAGCTGTCCACTGACGCTGACACCTCGGCCTGCCTGGATGATTCTTGATCCAAAGGATCAGGCTCCTGCAGGTCCCCACTTTGGGCTATCGGCAACGCGCCAATGGCAGCCAGCGCCAAGGTTTCCAGAGTCGCGCGCACCTCAATCACCATACGTCCGCCAGCCACGTAGTGGCCGTGGTAAATTCGGCTTATGCCGAACTCACCCTCATAGCGGCCCTCATCGTACTGATCCAACAACGTGTCCTTGATGGCGAACTCGCCAATTGGCGTGACTAGCCGACCGACGGAGAACGCGCCGTTGCGGCCATTGACCTGACGGATAAATAGCGTGCCTGAGAGTTTGATCATGGGGTTACTCCTGAAAAGTGAATGCAGCAGGAGCAGTTCCCAAGACGATGGGGCATGCTGCCCCGCAGGGGTAAAATTGCCAGCAGCCTGAGTCTAAGCCTGGCAAATTGTGACTGATTGATCGAAAAGGAAATGGCTTGGGGCGACGACAAACGTCGCCCCAAGCTGGGTTGGAAGTGAGCGGGTCAGGCCGCCTCGCTGGTGGGAATCCACCCTCCATCGTGGTTCGATTGGCAATCCTGAGCCGGAATTTCCTCCTGCTTCAGAGGCGCCCGGTAGAAATCCTTGCCATCGATCTTGACCCAGGCAACGTACAACAGACGAGCCTTGAGACTGACACCTGTCTGACCGGCCTTCTCGCCCTTGTCGTAGGTGAAGGTCTCTGCGTACAAATCGCCGAGCTTGAAGCCGATCAGAACCGTGCTGTTCTCCCTGACCGCCTGTTCTAGGCTAGCGACGATGCCCTTGGCGTCCTCGCCGCTTACCTTGCAGTCGAATCGAGTGTATTCCACTTGGTCGGCTGCCCCGTGCAGGGCCGAAATATCCACCGCCAGAAATGGCTGGCCGCGACGTACTGGCACCGAGCGAATACGACTTAGATAGCCGATGCCGGTGATGTGCAAATCGAAGTATTTGGAAAGGTGGGTCATGGACGTTCTCCTGAAGACGAAAAAACCAACGGAGAATCGACGTTACTCCCCATGAGGAACAGACGTCCCCGATGGGTAAGTAGAGCAAAGCGCGTAGCGCTTGGTGTGAAGCAACCGGCAGGGGCCGGTACGAGCCTGCTGCGCCCCCGAAGGGACGGCCGCCGATGCGCAGGCGCGGGCGGCAACGGGTGCGACTGAATACGCAGTCGCCACGGTTACAACGGGGGTGACCCTACCACCACACCGCGCCGCTGTCAACGCCTACGGGTAAACCGCCTCTGAGGCACGCGGCGTTTGAGCGCGCCAAACGTGCGGCAGGGATGCCGCACAGTCCAACAGGACGTTTCCTATTTGCTTTTGCATGTACTGTAAGAGCATTTGATTAAGCGCCGCCACTTATCGCCCAGAATGCCGGCACTTAAGCTTCGCTGCTCCGTGGGTTGTCCACAGCGGACGAACGGGCCCCGACACTTAACCGCCGATACCCCGCCACATCCGGATGCCGACCTTTAGGAATGGCGTCATTGAATGTCGATTCGAGCGCTCCTGGGGTCGTTTCTAGTTGGCGTCGTGCACCATGACGGGGATTAGGCTGGGTAAAGGCAAAACCAGCCAATGGCCGGTATCGACTGGCCTATGCAAGGGATAGGGAAATACCGAGACGCGGTAGTCAGGGCGGTGGGCCGCGAAGGAGCTCGAACAGTTCCTCGATGGGGCGGCCAGGGTTGGCCAGCATCAGGTCGCGCAGCATCTGGGTCTTGTTAGGCTGTTTGGGCTCAGAAGCCTTCGGCTTGCATGATGCCCCACAGAACATCAGCCCAAAATTTGCCTGAGCCTTGGCCGCTTGCTTGCGGAGCTTCTTCCGCAGGCGGGTGCTGGCCTTTTCGCGCTCGTGACGGAGCCATGCTCCCAGGCCGAGGGCGGTAAACAGTCGCGGATGGAGAGTACGGATAGCCGCAAAGCCTCGGTAGCCGCCTTCGTGGCGCTCCGCAATGGGATGGGTCGTGAGCATGCCCGCACGGGCCAGGTCGGACGCCGCACGTTCGGCTCTCCGCAGGCCAAGCCCTGACACAGACGCGAGAAAATCCAGGGTGAGTCCCTGAAAAAGCCCGTCAGCGCCGGGAATTCCAACCCGCAAAGTCACCAGGTCGAGATAATGCACGACCGCCCCCAATAGCTGCACGCAAGCCTCGCGACGCTCGCTGCGCTGCTGGCGGGACGAACCATTTGCGGCATTGAGGCTGGGCAGAACATCAGGGTGGGGATAATAGGCCTTGAGCTTTTCCCCAAGCTTAACCAGAATGCCAGGCCGCCGGGCGTGTAGCGCCGGAGGAGCAAACCAGCGCGGGTGCTCCGGACGATGGCCGCAACGGTTGCCGTCATGCATAACGGAAGCCGAACTTGATACAAGCGATCGCTAAACGCCTGAGCTAGTCAGGCTGATTGAATTTTCGATCCAGCATGGCAATACGCTGAGCACACATAACGACCTCCTCCACACAGGCGCGGCTAGGGACATTCAGGGATGAACGGCAGCGGGGCGCCGAGTTCAGTCGGGACCCACTGCCAGGGGAAACATCAGAGGTAATGTGTAATGAAGGCCTGCTGCGCCCGAGGCCTGTTGGCCTTGGACGCCCGCCGGAAACGCAGGCTCGCGGCAGCTATGGGATTCCCCGGATTATCGAGACGGGACGCCTCGGCGAGCGTGGGTGTCGCTCGGAAAATTTGCGTCAGCTCAAGGTTATAAACAGCACGGCAGCAGTTATCACCGCGGCACGCAATGCTCGCATTTGCAGATCCAATAGGCTCAGGCGCCCCTGACGCCAACCGTGGTATTGCGCGCCAGCCACCCAGGCGGTCCAAAGCAGCAGCGCGTTGGATAAAATTCCCAGCGCGGCAGTTCGAAAGTCCACCAGACTCACGCCCGCCCCCATGGCGAACGCCGCTTGAGGATCAGTGCCAGGAAGGCCCACAACGGCCCCCTCGACCGCACTGCGGCCATCACCCGCAGCGGCGCCGCCTGCGACCCAATCACGGGTTCCGCCCAACACGTTGGAACCCGTGACTCTAGACACGTCGTAGCCGCCAAACGTTGCCAAGTAGCTAGCGATGCTCGTGCCATTGCCGTCGCGCGGCAGCACACGTCCGCCGGAAATCAGGTAGCGCTGAAGTCCCCCCACGCCAACCAAGTGCGCTCCGGCTAGGAGGCCGGAGGCCGTCACCATCAGGCCGCCTACTGTCTGGCCTACATAGCGGTCCAGGCCCAATCCCTGAATGTAGCGCCATTGCACGCTGTTAAAGGCGGTAACCGCATTGGTCTGGGCGTCCGGGTTGGCGAGAAAACCCGACCGGCTGCTGACGCCGTCCTTGCCAGTCCAGTTTCCCTGCCAGTCGTTGAGCGCGCTGCCGTCAGGCCGGTAATAGCCGGCATCAATAAGGGCCGCTTCGCCCATCTGGTAAAGTCCCAAGTAACCGCTTGCATTCTGGGATTGCGCGTTGCTGGACGATTCTTGCAGCGCCAGTGCTGCCAGAAAGTCCCCATACGTGCCGGCGGCTAACGCAAGGCCAGTCAGCCACAACAGCAGCCAAGGCAGAGTCCGGCGCCTCACGGCCGCTGGCCCGCCGCGTGCGGCAACACCACACTGTCCGGGCATTGGCGCAAGTTCAGGCCGTTAAGGGGGTAGCGTTGCGCCAGCGCAGGATCTTGCAGATCCACAACAGTGACGCCCTCACGCTCCCCGGTGTTGAAGCGCGCCACCAGTTGGGAGCGGCCGTCAGTGTCCAGAGCCATCAGCCACACCGAGCGTCCCGCATAACCTGCACCACCCTCGCAGCTATAGCAAAGGTCCAGTCGAGTGAGAGCTTGGCTATCGCCACCGCCCCGCAAGGTCACCGATCGCTCGCCCACTTCCAAGCGCAGAGGGCTCTCGCAGCCATTTCTTGAATCGGTCCATTGCCCCTGAAAGTCCAGCGGGATAGGGGGCGGAACCGCCGGTGTCGAGGAGGCGAACAGTCCTCCGCTCAGCAGCACCCAAGGAAGCCAAGGGCGTGCGAGCTTCATTCTTCCTCATCACTCAGAGCCGCATCGGTTTCAGCCGATAGCATACCCACATCCCCTGCCGCGATCCGCCGACATTGGCTGCGCAGCTCGAATAGTGCGACCCGGCGCATACGTCCGTGCGGGACGCTACGCTCCTGGTAAAGGATGGGCGAGACTCGGGTCTTGGGCCGATATCCCAAGTCGGCTGCCTCGCGGGAGGACACCAGCTTCAGCCCCAGCTTTTCGGCGAAGGCGATAGTGACTCGCCCGGTCCCCTCCTCTACCGAGGCTGGCCGGCCACGTAGACCCGCTTCCAGTTGATCCAACACCTGACGGGCGCGTCGCAGTTTCCACAGCAAGCCGGTGGGCGTCATGGGTCCCCACCAACCGCCACATTGGCCGATAGTGTATCGCCGCTCAAATCCACGCCGACAAAGCGGGCGCGCACCTCACCGCTGGTCTTGATCTGCGCAGCCAGCGTCCGTCGCGGCACGATGTATTGCAGAGTGCGCAAGTCGATCTTCAACTTGCGTACCGAACCGTCCCAATACATTTCATCGATCCCCAGAATGAGTTTGGTGGCGACATTGCTCAGAAAGTCCTCGGAAAAATGGGTGGGGCTCTGGCTGGCACAGATCAGCGAGAGTCCAAACTTGCGCCCTTCAGTGACCCACGTATTGAGCGGGTTGTCAGTGTCCTCCGTAAAGAAGCGCTTGGCCTCGTCCAGAACGACCAAGTCCCGCACGTCAGACTGAACTCCACGCTGCACGGCTTGCTGAAACAGATCCTCCAAGCGGAACGTCACGAACAGCTTCTGCTCATCCTCGCGCATCGCCTTGATATCGTAGCGCCACACGGCGGCATCACAGTCGAAGGGCGGAGGATTGGGCCTGAATAGCCCCAAGGCATTAAGATTATCGAGGCGCTCACCAACGCTACGTAGCACATCACGGGAATCGTAACGCAGCCCATCATCCAACTCGCGGCCACTGCCAATGGCATTTACAAAGGCGGTGTAGGCCTCGATGGCCTGTGCCTTGAGCCTCTCAAGATCGGAGTTTGCCGGCGCATCAGCGCCGCCGCGCTCAAGGCAACGATCGATTTGCCCCATAGCCTTGAGCCTGGCGTTGAGCGCCGCGGCTTTACGATTGACCTGTTCCAGCGCAGCCACAGCCTTGCTGTCTGCCCCCAGATGCAAAGCCTTCAGTTTGGCCTGGGTGAAGCGCGAGGCGTCCAGCAGTGTCGGGTACTTTTTGGGAAACCTGCGCACGATGCCATCATCCAGTCGCCAGCTTTCCGGCTTGTCCGCATAGAATCCGTTTGCGTGGTACAGATCGGTCAGAACGGCTCTTAGAACCGCCTCCTGCCGCGTACCAAGGCGTCGTGACGTGCGGTTCAGTGCGGCAGTGAACGTCTGAATACGCCGCCGGATGCCACCTGAATCGCGACAGGCGGACAGCGCCAGCGGGTTGAAACCGTAGGGCGTCTGCTCGCTGAACTTGACACTGGAGCAAGCTGGCAAGCCGTCGATGTCGCCGTGCACGTCGAACACATGGATCCGCAGCTCCCGATTGTGCCGCGCAAGGCTCTCAATCCAGTGACGAATCGTGTAGGTCTTTCCGGCCCCGGAACCACCCATGATGAGGACGTGGGCGTTGATGGCCGTGCGGCTGTCCCACCAGATAGGCTCCTGGCGGTTGCGCGTCCGCTTGATGTAGGCGTTGGCGCCCAAGATCACGCGCATGTGAGGGCACTCAGCCCGCGCCGGTGCTGACTTCCTCGCGCAGAAAACCAATGACCTCACTCACCATCTCACCCAGGGCGCCCATTTGATTTTCGGTCCACGCGCACAGGCGCTGCACTTCCTCATCGCTGGCATAGCGGGTACGCAGCTTGTCAATCAGATAACTCGGCCGAGGATCGTCGTACGCCGGCAGGGCTCCGCTATGCATCTGTTCCAGGACTTCAGACAAAACATCCAGCAGGGGCAGAGCTTCTCTCGTCGTCTCACTGCGCTTGTTCGCATCGATCATGTTTGTCCTCGCTCGATAACCCCGTCGCGGCACGGTTCGCAGGCTCAATCCATGCCGACGAGTTATCTTCAGAAACCAGTTCCGATAATGGCACTTAGGGCCCTCAGTCATCGCTAGTCTTTCCCGACATGCGAGCTTCAATAAGCGCCTTAACCTGACCCGGGCTAGCAATATCGTAGAACTGCACAGGTACACCGTCGGTACCGGCGCTAGTGAGTTCCAATGTGCCGATGCCCAGAAGCCTCTGGGCTACGGTCTGACGGAGGGTGACCGACCGGATATCCTCAAAGCGCAGGCTTACCGTCTCGCGGGCGAAGAGACCACGGCGCGCCTCAACTCCGGCGCCCGCCACCGTATAGCGAGCCGACAGCCATTCGATACTCCAGAGTGCCGCGATAGACAGCACGCCAAAACCTCCGGCCAAGCGCAGGCTGGCCACAATCCATTCCAGCGTTTGGCCGGGACGCTCTGGATGAATTGCCAGAAATGCCACGCCCCATAAACTCAGGGGCCCAGACAGGCCGAGCAGCATCAGGCAGACCAGCAGGACCGGAAGCATTCCGAGGTTTGCTCGAACCACTGCTGGTCGATAGGAGTGTGTGGCATGCGCCGGAAGCGCCTTCGACTGTCCCTGATCTGGTATGTTACCCAGCCCCTGTGCCCCCGCCAAAGCAAGCAATGGGCGGATCACATAGCCGCCTTCCGGGTAGTCCTCGATCGCATAGCGGCGTCCCGATTCATGGCACAGTAGCTCGCACATGCGCCGGGCCAACTCCACGCGGCAGAATGGCAAGCCATCCAGGTTGTAGATGGTGTCACCGATTTTCACCCCTGCCACCGCACTTCGGTTAGGGGTCCATGCTTAACTCGTCGTCCTCCGCGCTGTCTTCCGACGGCCGCTCGGCTTTCTGGCGATAAGTCACCGACTCGATGCACAGCGGATCAACAGCCAACCGATGCGCAGTGAGACGAATGACGCTGCGCGGATTGCCGCCTTCATCGTCCCAACACTCTTCGCGCAGTTGGCCGTCTACTTGGATTCGAGCACCTTTGCGCAGCACGCGCATGGCGGTTTCCGCCCTCGGCCCCCAGACACTCACCCCCAGCCAGAAGCCACCTTCGTCGCCGAACTTGCCATCCCCTTGAGGCACCTGGCGATCAAAATAGACGCGCAGATCCGCCACCGAGCGAGATTCCGCGCCAACCATAACCTGCCGTAGGACAGGTGCCTGCCCAATATTTCCCGTACCCGAAAACTGATTGCTCACCTGACGTCCTCCCGCAGAATGCGCCGGTTGGCGCCCGTGAATTAAAAAAGCACAAATGACTAAGCGTCGTCGACCGGAAATCAATCATTGGAAAAAAGTGATTTTTATGGTGAGCCAAGCGCCTGCTTGAGTGCCCCCAGGGCCTCCAGTTGCGACACGTAGCGCTCCAGTCGGCGCAGTTCGTTCAATCTCAGAGAGTGTTCTAGGTTAAGATCGACGGCACGGCGCGCGAAACACAGGTATACCCGGCACGCCAACGGATCAATCCCGCGTAAAAGCTCGATACCGATGGGGCCTTCCAACAAAACATAAGGTTGATCACCACGGCGCCCCGCTCGGCGCCAGCGCAGGTACACGGCACCGGTAGACTGACATTGGACCGTCAAATGCGCCGGCCAGGGGGGCAGAAATACGCGCTTAAACTCCAAGGCGATGCCATGCATAGCATCGACGTTCAACTGCAGCTCGAACTGAAGGGCGTTAATCCTTCGCCATGCCGCCGACTTACCGGTGTGAGCCCTCCGAATAGGTAGCTCTGTACGCGCTCTGGATGAATTTGGCATCGCCCAGAATGGGTCGTTTACAGAAACGCAATCCGCGGTGCGGGTGGGCCCTTCGATACAGTACGCAATGCGTGCATCCCTTACCCTTAAAGGGCTACCTTTTAAAAGGGGTTATCACGAGCGTATCTACTCGTCAGGTACAGGCTCGTTAGCTACCGCCGCAGACGCGACCCCCCTTTGCTCGGCCATCACCGCAAACACCGAGCGCGGCGCCCTGCTCTTGGCAATCGCCAGCTTTTCCAGGGAATCAGTGAACGGATCCAAGACCTTACGCTTACGAATGTCCGGCGCGTACCGGGCGCGGTGCGTGCCGTCGAGGACATTCTGCGGTACCGCTCCCATAATCTCCTCCGCGTGTTTGGCTGCGGCAGTCTGCCTGATCACATCGTCGCGGTTGATGCTGGTGAAATACCACTCGGCGACACAGTGAAACGCACGCCGGATCGGGCGGCTGGCGCCATTCAGAATCTCCATGGACTTGTCGCGGTCGATCAGGCCGAAGTGGCGCGCCGTCAGCACCCAGCGTACCAGTTCGTCAAAATCCGCGATTAGATAGGCCCCCATGTAACCGTACGGGTTTGTGAACTGCAGCGGGATGGCGACAGGGTTCATAGAAACCGCGACTTCGATCTTTACGCCGTCCATGACTTTCAGCAATTGCTGCATGGCCTTTGTCTTTTCCTGGATAAAACCGCGTGCGGTCTCGATTGCGTCTTCGATGCGGATTAGAAACCAATCCGCGTAGGGGTCGTCATTCTGAGCGGACAGCCATAAGTTGCGCGTGCGACGCCCAAATGCCGTCATCCCAATGATGGCTGGACCATTCTTTTCACGACCTTCCACCAGTCGTTGCGCCTGCCGCGTCTGAATGACCATGCTGGCCTGACTGCGCAGGCCTCCCGGATGTTGGGACACGCCCTTTACTTCCGCAGTGCTCATGTCAGGCCTCCAGCTTTAATCCGACCCCAAAGTGCGCACAGTGCGCATAACCCACAACGAATTCATGGGTTTTTTACGTTCTTTCCCTGCTCCCGATCAGTGGCCTTCCCAAGGTCTGGCGCATCCGCGCCATCCTCCCAGCTCTTGATGAGGGACGCGATGACTCTGACTTCAACGCCCGTTATCCGGTGCATCTCCAGAAGGCGCAGTGCCGGATTGTCCGTGCCGCTCGCTTGCCAGGCCTTCCAGATTTCCATCTGGCGCTCCTCCTCCGGCCGTTTGGGCCGGCCAATGCTCTCTGGCAGATCAAATTGCTTGCGCAAACTGGTGAACGTGGGATTGTCCAGGCCAAACAACTCGGACATGGTCGGGTAGGAGGCGCCAGCTCGTATCAGCTCATCGCGAAGCTCCCGTTCCGCGCTGCGCCGCTGATGACTCATAAATGCGGAATCCAGCGACGCCGGGTCAAACTGGATCATGATGGTGTTGTTACGCAGGCATTGAACGAATTCAGGCAATTCGCCGAAGGGAATGGCACGCAGCCGATCCAACTGGTCGCGTTTGATTCCGAAGCGGGCGGCATGATCCGACAGCCCATCTGTGAGACGGGCAGCATAGATCAAAACTTGAAGGGCAAGATCGGCTTGAACTCTCTCCATCGTCGTCTCCAATAACTCATTTCGTCCAATCGCGCAGTTGCTCGAGGGTGGGGCAGTGCCAAAGCAAGGATTCCGAGAAGACCTTTTTTAAGGTCCGACAGCTCTCTGCGAGCAACAACAAATCGCGGAAAGTGGAATCGGATGGCTTGGGCGACGACAGCAGGTAGTGTGGCAGCAAGGTGGCGCTCGCAGGCAAGCCGACAAGTTCGAACAGCCGATTCTCATCATCCTCGCCGTCTTCCAACAAGCGGCAGAGGCTAAAATCGGCTGGCGCCAGCTTGGTACGTTCGACACTTAAGGTCTGTTCTGACAATCCAAACAGCCACCACCAAGCACACCAGGCGGCTTCATCGCACTCTATGGCCTTGGCCTGCATTTCTGTGGGGAGGTCCACGAAAAAGCCCAGGCCGGCGGGCGCCGCTTGGATCAGACCATCAAGGCCAAAGGCGTTTCCGATCCGCAGGGCGATGATGAAACAGCGGCTGCGCAAGGATTTGAGATCGTTTTCTTTGGGGAGGTGGGCATGGGCCTCTGCGAAAAGCGAGTTGAGGAAGTCGTCGTCATCGGGTCCCGACACTGATGAGGAAGCTATGCTTTCCGCTGCTGCCGCCAATTCCGATGTCTCAGCCATCGGTACGGTATCGTCGGGCTGAGCGAAATTACCGCTTTGCTTACCATCAGCTCCTACCTGGTCGTCTTGTACGTGATCCGCTTCCTGATCCTCGTTGGATCGAAAGCCATTTGATCCGCCCGATTCTGGTTCAACCTCGTACAATTCTTCCGGAGACGCAGTCGAAGGCACGCCAGCGGCGGCGACAGTGGGGGCATCTGTCTGATCTCGTGAGTCAGTCACAGACGGTGCGGCTGCCTCCTCGGCTTCACCCCATTCAGATCCGTTGTAGAGCAAGGCATCTACACCCATCGCGATCACATGGGCTGCTTCATCGATCAACGTGGCGATACGTTGGTCCAGTACGCGCCTCACTCCCTCCAGGTTCAGGGACAGATGCAGGTCGTCTCGCTGGGCCAGCGCGTCGGCCCACAGGGGCTCAAGAGCCGGGCGTCTGTGTTCGGGCACCGAAGAGAAAAATGCCCGGTAGGCATTTTCCAGGTCATGAATGCGATCAATATCGCGGCCGCTCATACCGCCGGAACCTTCCTCCCCGCGCAGGGCGATGGGAATGACCGGCTCCAGCACCTCGCAGGCATATTCGTAGCGCGCCATCTGCCGGCGTGAGACGTGGTAACCGATTGCATCCAGACGCCTGAGAAACTCGCTGCGTGTAAGGCGATGCCCCTCTTCGGTCTCTATCTGTTCGCGCAGATCCAGCAAGGCCATGGCCTTGTCGATGAGCAGCAGATCACCGCGCAGTTCATTCTCCACCAGGTGCCCGCTGAGCACCTCGCTTTCCGAATTCCATGGCGCGAACAAGCAGTGAACTTGCCGGAACTGGGGATTTCCGGTTTCGCCCCATAATTCCTTTAGGATGGCCAGTCGAGTGTTACCGCCCGCTGCGATGATATAAAGTTCCTCACCTGGACGCCGCGTTATCCGCAAGGGTGCGTCCATGCCGCGGGAGCGGATGGATGCCTTGATCTGCGCATAGACATGATTAGGTTCACGCCGTGGATTGCGATCGTAAGGTTTAATCTTGTCGATATCGACGACCATCGACGTCAGCGCGATGGGTTCGGAGATTGGCAGGCTCCGGCTCGGACCGAAATGTCCTTCCAAAAGCAGCCCTTTGATATCGGCAGTTTTCTTTGCCATGATCAAATGCCCTCCGTTCGCAGGGCGGCCCGTTCCGCCATAGGTTTCCGCAGGTGAGGAAACAATTCTGCTGTTAGCGCCTGCAGTATCTCGAGAGCGCTTGGGGCGTTGCCGCGTCGCTTGACCTGCAGCCGGTGCACCGGAGTCTTAAATGTTGCCGCTTCGCGGTAAACAACAGATGCTGGAATTACCGTATCCAGGATGGTGATGGAACCTTTGCTGGGAAGGTACGATTCGCTGCGTAATTCCTCGACGATACGCCGGGCGTCAGTGGTGCGGTCCTTGCGGTAGATCACGCCACGCAGAGGACCAATTGGCGCCCCCAGATACGCCATGGGCCGGAGCCTGTCCAGCATGGCGACAGTTCCGCGCACGAACTCGCGCGCAGAGAGTAGTTCGGGGGGAATCGGTGAAAGCAGCAAATCCGCCGCTGCGACGGCGGCATCCTGCAAGGGCCCGACGGCGCCCTGGGTATCGATAAAGATGAAATCGTAGTTGGCAAACGCGGGGCGCTGCAGAAGATGCTTCAGTCGCACGCGGCCATCCACGGCATCCCGAATCCAGTCCCAAAGCTTCCCTTCCGGGTCATTTGAGTAAATCAGATCGAGACCTTCGATTTCAGTCTGGCTGATCACACCGTTTGCGGTCGCGTCGAGCATCAATTGAACGAGACCGCCCTCGGCGGTAAGGCGTAGCGGGAAATAACTAGACAGGGTCGGCTGCGGATCGGCGTCGATCATCAACACCTTTTGTCCGAGATCCGCGAGAAATGCGGCAAAATTGGCCGTCAATGTGGTCTTCCCTACCCCTCCTTTGGTACTCGCGATCGTGACAGCGATCATCACGTTTCCCCCTGCGCTGCGGACTATGAATCAAGACGAATTCGTGGCCCTTGAGTGAATACCACCAAGGCACGGATCTTTCCTAGGCCGTGCCCCTTTCGATCTGACGTGCCAAAACCTTTAAATCATCCCGGCTAGGCGCGATACTCTCTAACTTCGGAGCAATGTTGTCACGTGGCGACACAACTGAGGTGATCATCAGCGACGCCGCAAAATGAAATGCGGGCACAGTTGAAAAATACCATCGAGGGTTTTATATTGTCAACAAAAAAACCAGGAAGAGGCACATCCGGAATGGAGCTTAAGCTTCCTCTTGCCGGCATTCGCATCGAAGAGATTAGGCGTCAGAACTTATTTTGGATTATTAATCATGAATTTGGTGGGCTCAGCGTCAACCTTTCAAAAGCACTAGATCTTCAGCCTTCGCAGATTTCTCGGGTTTTTAACTCAAACCCTAAGAACCACCGAAATGTGGGCCGAAACTTGGCGAAGCGCATCGAGGAGCTAACAGGAAGGCCCGATGGATGGATGGACCTGATTCATGACTTTGTCGACTACTCGACAACCGATCAACGTCCAAAACAAGCGGCCCGCGGCCCAAAACCTGCTGCAGGCTCTTCCAACGTCCAGCCGTTCGATTGTCAACTTCGGCCAGTGCCGATTATTCCCTGGGATATGGCGGAGGCATGGACACTGAACAACGGAGGTATAGGCATGTTGGCTCAGGAAAAACTTCTATGCCCGGTGCCGTGTAGCACCAAGACCTTTGCTATGCGAGTGCGCGGCGTCACAATGGAACCCTTGTTCAACGAACAGGAATACATATTTGTCGATCCCGACAGAAAGCCCGAGCACGGAAGGTTTGTGGTTGCCAAATCCAGCAAACACAGCCAAGTCATGCTGCGACAACTGATTGTTGAAGCAGGACGCCTTTATCTGAAAGCCAGCAATCCGACGTGGCCCACCCCCTTTGTCGATCTCGATGAGAACACACGCATACTTGGCGTAGTGATTTTCAAAGGGGAGCCCGTTTGAATCCGACTCCTCACGTACTTTAAAGCTCCTGCGAGTTGACGCCACTGCAGACTACCCCAATTGCAATAAAGTCTTACGCGTCAAACGATCACCTCAGCGCAAGCTAAGTCGCCTAGCCCGCCTAGGAGGGCACTTTTTGGCTCACACCGGATAAAGGTATCCAATAGAACGAAATTAAAAGCCTATTCTCGTTGACATAAACACCATTAAGGTATTTTAATGCGTTCGACCCTCCAGTTCCGTCAACAACGGCACAGGAATTCAGAATGGAAACCACGACCGAACCATTGCTTTGGAGCATCGTTGAAACAGCACGTCAATTGGGAGGACTTTCGACCCGAACGGTACGGAGAATGATTGATCGAGGCGACATTCCCGCAGTTAAGGTGGGTCGCACCGTCCGTGTTCCCGCGCACTCTGTGCGGTCTTGGATAGAAAGCCAACTGCAGTCCCGGCATAATAATCAGTGCGCGGGGGATGTGCGGCAGGAGAAAAGCACATGCCATACAAACGTAAAGATAGTCCGATTTGGTGGGCATCCTACGCCGACCCGAGCGGCAAGAGAGTTAGACGCTCTACTGGAACGTCGGACCGAAAGGAAGCCGACGCCTTAGAAGCAAAATGGAAGTTGGAGACCTACAGACTTAAGCAGTGGAATGAGCAACCGGCAAGGACATTTGATGAGCTAATGCTCGCCTATCTGATGGCGACGGACACCAAAAAGAGTCACCTAAAGGACCTACAGCGCACCACCAGACTAAGGGGATTTTTTGGTGGACGTACCATGGACGATCTGGGACCGACAGACGTTCGAGGCTATATCGCATCTCGAAAAGCACTGGTGTCTAATTCTACAGTCAATAGGGAATTGGCTCTGTTGTCCAGCGCCATTAACTGGGCTAGGAAAGAGTGTGAGTGGGATATTCCCAATCCGGTATCGGGTCGAAAACTCAAGGAACCAGAAGGGCGCGTTAGGTGGTTAACACCAGAGGATGCTGGACGCCTCATTCAAGCTGCCAGTGAACTCCGAAAGGCTCCTCACCTAAGCGCGTTTATTCGCCTTGCTCTGAATACCGGGTGTCGCAGCCAAGAGATACTCGGGCTTGAATGGCGGCGCGTGGACCTTGGGGCACGTCTTATAGTCTTGGAAGCTGAACATACGAAATCTAACCGTCGACGTTCAGTACCGCTAAACGATGAAGCGTTCCGGGTTATTTTAGAGCGCGCAAGATTTCGTGCTCAACATTGCCCAGATAGTCAGTGGGTATTCTGCAATCGCTTTGGCGAGAGACTTGGGAGCCTGAAAAAGGGATTCTGGCGAGCGTGTGAGCTAACAGGGATAAGCGATTTTCGGATCCATGATCTTCGCCATACGTGCGCAGCATGGTTAGTGTCCGCCGGCGTACCTCTGACAGAAGTGCGCGACCTTCTTGGGCACAGCACCGTAAAAATGACGGAGCGTTATGCTCACCTTGCTCCCGAAAACATCCGTGCGGCGGTAGCCGTGCTGGATGGGTTGTCACAATCTGGTCACGCAACCCAGAAAGCGAGAAAGAAAAAGGAGTTACGCGCCGCGTAACCCCTTGTTATAAATTGATAAAATGGTGGGCCCTCAAGGACTTGAACCTTGGACCAAGGGATTATGAGTCCCCTGCTCTAACCAACTGAGCTAAGGGCCCGAAACATTACTCCAGATCAAGGAAGCTCTTGAGTTGCTCCGAGCGGGAAGGATGGCGCAGCTTGCGCAGTGCCTTGGCCTCGATCTGGCGGATGCGCTCGCGGGTCACGTCGAACTGCTTGCCTACCTCTTCCAGAGTGTGGTCGGTGTTCATGTCGATGCCGAATCGCATGCGCAGCACCTTCGCTTCGCGCGCGGTCAAACCCGCGAGCACCTGTTGGGTGGTCTCCCGCAGACCGGCCACCGTAGCCGACTCGACCGGCGACATGACCCGCGAATCCTCGATGAAGTCCCCCAAGTGGGAGTCCTCGTCGTCACCGATCGGCGTTTCCATAGAGATCGGTTCCTTGGCGATTTTGAGAACTTTGCGTACCTTATCTTCCGGCATTTCCATGCGTTCCGCCAGCTCCTCGGGGGTAGGCTCGCGCCCCATTTCCTGCAACATCTGCCGGGAAATACGGTTCAGCTTGTTGATCGTCTCGATCATGTGCACGGGAATGCGGATGGTGCGCGCCTGATCGGCAATCGAACGCGTGATCGCCTGGCGAATCCACCAGGTCGCATAGGTAGAAAACTTGTAACCGCGGCGATACTCGAATTTGTCCACCGCCTTCATGAGGCCGATGTTACCTTCCTGAATCAGGTCAAGGAACTGCAGACCGCGGTTCGTGTACTTCTTCGCGATGGAGATCACCAAACGCAAGTTTGCCTCGATCATTTCCTTCTTGGCAAGGCGTGCCTGGGTCTCACCCACGGACATGCGCCGGTAGATTTCCTTGATCTCGCCGATGCTGAGGCTGTTCTCCTTTTCGATCTGCGCAAGACGCTGCTGCGCGCGGCGGATGTCGTCAGCATGAACTGCCAAGGTCTGCGTATACTCGGACGTAGTCGCCAACTGGGTATCCAGCCAGTCACCCTGCGCCTCCGAGCCTATAAAGGTCTTGAGAAACTCGGCGCGGGGCATTCTCGACCTGTGCACCGCCAGTTCCATGATGATGCGCTCCTGCTCGCGCACACGCTCCACCGCCGAGTGGAGGATGTCCGTCAGTTCCTTGAAGAACTGGGGGGTCTTCTTGAACTCCAGGAAACTCTCGGCCAGCGCATCGTAGGCTTTCTGCGCGCGCTCGTGATGGCAGCCGTACTTGTGCTGCGCATTGATGGCGGTCTTGTATTGCTTCTTGAAGACCTCAAGCTTCTCCCGCACCATCTCGGGATCCGGACCGCTCTCGGCCTCCTCCAGAAGCTCGGTATCGGATTCTTCATCCAGCACCACGCCGTCAGAGGCATTGGGATCGAAGAAATCGGAGATCAGGTCGGACAAGCGGATTTCGCCCGTCTCGATGCGGTCGAAGGCCTTGATGAAATGCTCCATGGAGGCGGAAAAGCGCACCAACTCCCGCGCAGCCTGGTTCAAACCCTCCTCGATGCGTTTGGCGATGCTCAGCTCGCCTTCGCGCGTCAGCAGTTCCACGGTGCCCATTTCGCGCATGTACATGCGCACGGGGTCGGTGGTGCGCCCCAATTCGGCGTCGACGGATGCCAGGGCGGCCGCCACCTCGGCGGCTTCGTCCTCGTCATCGTCGGTCACGACGGCGGCGTCTTGAATCAGGTCGGTATCGGGCGCGTCCTCATGCACTTCGATGCCCATGTCGTTGATCATCCCGATGATATCTTCCATCTGCTCGGGGTCCACAATGTCGCTGGGCAAATGGTCGTTCACTTCCGAATAAGTGAGAAAACCTTGCATCTTGCCTTTGGCAATGAGTTCTTTGAGCTGGGACTGCTGCTGTTCTTGATTCATCAACTGACTCGCGCCTGTACTGATTTACCGTAAAACGGAACCTTATATGATACCTTATAAATCCCGATCAGCAATCCCTGATATCATCGGTCGGCTAGGAGCGCTTTCATTTCCTCAAGTTCCTCGGCGCTCAATTTTGTTTGCTCGACCTTGCTCAATAGCGCATCCAGCCTGTCTTTTTGCTCCTGCTTCAAGACTTTCCGAAGCGCGTCACCGAACTCTGCTTCGACACCTTCCGGCGGGATCATGGCGTCCCAGACCAGCAGCGCCTTGACCTGATTTTCCTCCGCGTCGCCACGGAACCGCTCGACTATGCCGCCGGCGGTGATATCCGGCTTTTCATTTATGAGGGCGAGCAATTTGGAAATCAAGGTGCCGCCTTTCTCAAGCCGCACCAAACTGGTTCGGGCAGGGTCATCGATTTGGCTGACTAGGGATGGGCGCTGCAACAGCAGAGCCACCAAGACGCGGAGGGCGGAGGGCCGGGTCCGCTCAGTCCGACCCAGTCCGGGCTTCCGCTCAAGCTTAGTCGATTTTGAACCGATCGGGACTTGACTGCGGCCAGCGAGGTCACCCAGGCGCTCGTACATCATGTCGCGATAAACACTCTCCGGCAGCTTCTCCAACAGGGGCTTGGCCTCCCCGATCAGGGCGGCCCGCCCTTCCATGGCACCCAGCTCATGGCGCTCCGCCAGTTGCGCAAAAAAATAGTCCGAGAGCGGTGCCGCGGCATCCATGCGTCTCTCAAACTCCGCCTTGCCCTCCGCCTGAACCAGACTATCGGGATCCTGACCATCCGGCAGCATCAGAAAACGTACCGAGCGGCCCTCACGCATGGCCGGCAGCGATGCATCCAGCGCCTTCCAGGCGGCGCTGTGGCCGGCCCGGTCGCCATCAAAGCAAAAGATGACCTCACGGCAGAAACGAAACAGAGTCTTGACGTGCTCTGCCGAGGTGGCGGTGCCCAATGTCGCGACCGCGTTGATGACGCCGGCCTGGGCCAGGGAAATCACGTCCATGTAACCCTCCGCCACGAGGATGCGTTCGGGCTTGCGCAGCGCGGCCAGCAGCTCGTGCAGACCGTAGAGCTCACGGTGCTTGACGAACACAGCGGTCTCCGGCGAGTTGAGATATTTCGGCGTACCCTCGCCCAGAACGCGCCCGCCGAAGGCAATGACGCGGCCGCGCCGGTCACGGATGGGAAACATGATGCGATCGCGGAAGCGGTCATAGATGCCGCCCTGCTCATTACGTATCGCAAGCCCCGCCGCGAGAAGCTGCTCCGGGGAGCCCAGGTTTTCAGGCAGGCTACGCCAGCCAGGTGGCGCGTAACCAACCAGAAATCGGCGGGCAGTTTCACCTTCGAGTCCACGCTCTTTCAGATAGGCCACGGCCCGCTCACCTCCGGGGTGAGCGCGCAACTGCGCGGCGTAAAACCGGGCGGCCTTTTCCTGAACCTCATAAAGCCCCTGCAGCGCCGGCCCTTGCTCTTCTTGCCTGACTCCCCTCCCCTCGCTCTCTACCGGAACCGACAGGCCTGCGGAATCCGCCAGCCACTCCACCGCCTCGACGAAGGAAAGCCGGTCGTACTCCATCAGGAAATTGATTGCGTTGCCATGGGCGCCGCAACCAAAGCAGTGGTAGAACTGCTTTTCGCGGCTGACACTGAAGCTTGGTGTCTTTTCCGAATGGAATGGGCAACGGGCGCTGTAATTGGCGCCAGATCTTTTTAGGGGGATGCGCGCATCGATGAGGTCGACCAAGTCGATACGCGCAACGAGATCTTCGATAAAGGCGCGCGGGATCTTACCGGCCATCGCGCCTAGGCAGGCAGCACTCAGAAGAACGGCACGTTGCCGTCACCGAAAAGGACAGAATCACCCCAGCATGGCTTTGATACGCGCACTGACCGCTGCCATATCTGCGCGCCCTTGCATCTGCGGTTTCAACAGCGCCATGACCTTGCCCATATCGCCGATGGCGGACGCGCACGTCTCCGCCACGGCGGATCGGATCAGGGCATCGATTTCCGCGTCGCTGAGTGCTTGAGGCAGATAATCCTGGATCACGGCCACTTCGGCGGCTTCCACATCGGCCAGGTCGTTTCGGCCTGCCTTGGTGTACTGCGCGATGGACTCGCGGCGCTGCTTCACCATCTTGTCCAGCACCGCCAGCACCTGAGCGTCGTCCAGTTGGATGCGCTCATCCACCTCGCGTTGCTTGATGGCGGCCATGATCAGGCGGATCACGCCCAACCGGTCCTTCTCTCCGGCCTTCATGGCGGACTTCATATCGTCCTGTATGCGTTGTTTAAGCGACATGTCACTCATGACTCACATCCGCTCGACGCAGGGGAATCAGGGCGTAGGACGGCCCTTGCGCAAGTTCTGCAGGGCAAAGCGCTCTCGGGAAAGTTTCTTCAGGTGACGCTTGACTGCCGCGGCGGCCTTGCGCTTACGCTCTTCGGTGGGCTTCTCGTAAAACTCTCTGCGGCGAACCTCGGACAAAACCCCGGCTTTCTCGCAGGCACGTTTGAAGCGGCGAATAGCGATTTCGAAAGGCTCGTTCTCACGGATTCTGATGGACGGCATGTAACTTCCCGATAAATAACTGAAAAAATTTCTACGCACCCCAATTTGGGGCTACCCTGATAATCAAACCCGCGATTATACTCGCCTCCATTCATAAAGCAAAAGCAGAAACCACCATGAAAGTGCTGGGCATCGAGACATCCTGCGACGAAACCGGGGTCGCCCTCTACGACTCCGAACAAGGCCTCCTGGCACATACCCTCTACAGCCAGGTGGCGATCCATGCCGAGTACGGAGGGGTGGTGCCGGAACTGGCCTCGCGCGACCATATCCGCAAGTTGGTCCCGCTCCTGCGATCCTTGTTGTCCGATTCACAGACCCGACGCGAGGAGATCGACGCCATCGCATACACGGCGGGTCCCGGTCTCATCGGCGCGCTGATGGTAGGCGCTTCCGTGGCGCGCAGCCTCGCCTGGGCCTGGGGTATTCGCGCCATGCCGGTGCACCACATGGAAGGGCATTTGCTCGCTCCCCTCCTCGAGCCCGATCCGCCGCCGTTTCCCTTCATCGCCCTGCTGGTATCGGGCGGCCACACGCTGCTGGTACGGGTGGATGGAATCGGTGCCTATCAGACACTGGGCGAATCGGTGGACGACGCCGCCGGGGAAGCCTTCGACAAGACCGCGAAAATGCTGGGCCTGGGCTATCCCGGGGGCCCCGCCCTGGCCAGGCTGGCCGAGGGGGGCACTCCGGGGCGCTTTGTTTTTCCTCGCCCAATGACCGACCGGCCGGGGCTGGACTTCAGCTTCAGCGGCCTCAAGACCCACACCCTCACCACCCTGGCGCAGTCTCCGGGCACAGCGCATGACAAGGCCGATGTAGCCCATGCCTTCCAGGAAGCCGTGGTGGACACACTGCTGATCAAATGCCGACGCGCGCTGAAGCAGACGGGGCTGAAGCGACTGGTGGCGGCCGGCGGAGTCAGCGCGAACCGGCTGATGCGCGAGAAACTGGAACGGGCGGGCGCGCAGGACGGATTCACCGTCCACTTCCCGCGCATGGAGTTTTGCACCGACAACGGAGCCATGATCGCCTTCGCCGGCTGTCAGCGGCTGCTCGGCGAACAATCGGCGCAAGCCGATGTCTTCGTGCGGCCGCGTTGGCCGTTGGACGAACTCAGTCCGCCTTGACCGATTCAGCGGCCGATGCGGGACTCCTCGCCGCGCCGGATGCGCGCAATGTTTTCACGGTGGCGCCAGATCAGCAAGGCGCTCATCAGGACCGTCGCCGAAACCAGCGGCAAGCCCCCCAGCCACCAGCCCACATACACCGGCGCCAGAGCCGCCGCGATCAGGGCCGACAGCGACGACATCCGGGAGAAGTAGGCCACCACCAGCCAGGTGACGAGCACGGCAGTGCCGGTGACCCAGGAGTATCCCAGCAGCACGCCCAAGGCGGTGGCTACGCCCTTGCCGCCACGGAAACCGAAGAACACGGGATACAAATGCCCGAGGAAGGCCGCGACGCCCGCCGCCGCCAGAATTTCCACCGGCGCGTCCAGGCCCTTGGCCACGAGCAAGGGTATCAACCCCTTGAACATGTCTCCCAAGAGGGTGATGACGGCGGCCTTCTTGCCGCCCAGTCGCAGCACGTTGGTGGCGCCGGGATTTTTCGAACCCTCCTCGCGGGGGTCCGGAAGCTGCAGCAAGCGGCTCACGATGACGGCGCTGGAGAGCGATCCCAGCAGGTAGGCGAACGGGACCAGAAACCACTGCAGCATGCGTCAAATCTCTTACGTAAAGTTGAAGTGCGCCGGAGTTCTGTGATACCAATTTCAAACAGACCAAACCGACCGGATAGATGATGGACATTATATTTCTGCGGGGCCTACAGATCGAGACAGTCATCGGCATCTATGACTGGGAACGCAAGATCAGGCAGACCGTCGTGCTCGACCTGGAGATGGCCTGCGACATCCGCAAGGCCGCCGCTTCCGACGCGATCGAGGACACCCTGGACTACAAGGCCGTCTCCAAGAGCATAATCAGCTTCGTGGAAGGCAGTTCTTTTTTTCTGGTGGAAACGCTGGCGGAACGCATCTGCGATATTTTGATCTCGGATTTCAAGGTGCCCTGGGTGCGGCTGACCCTGAACAAGAAGGGTGCCATCAGCGGCGCAAGCGACGTGGGCATCATCATCGAGCGGGGCGAGAGAACCTGCCATGGTTGAGGTTTACCTCAGCATCGGCAGCAACGTGGATAGGGACATCCATATCCCCGGCGCGCTCGCGGACCTGGAAGACATCTTCGGCGCGCTGAGCGTTTCCGGCGTCTACGAAAGCGAGGCGGTCGGATTTGAGGGAGACCCGTTCTACAACCTGGTGGTGGGGTTTCGCACCGAGTTGCCGGTACAACAGGTTGCGGCCAGGCTGTCAGAGATCGAGGACCGTCACGGCCGCACCCGCGATGCGAAGAAATTCGCGCCGCGAACCCTGGATATCGACCTAATCCTCTACGGCGATCTGGTCCTGCGGGAAGGTAAGCTGAACCTCCCCCGCCCTGAGCTGTCGGAGTATGCGTTCATGCTGGAACCGTTGGCGGAAATCGCACCAAATCTGGTGCACCCGGTGCTGGGCCGAACCTGCGGCGAGCTATGGGCGGATTACGACAAGTCCCAGTCGCGGCAGCAGAAAGTCACGCCCCCTTGGCTCGTGCGCCGAAATCAAACCGAGAAACCGACATGACCTCCCCCATCTATGACTTCAAGACCCGGACATTGGACGGCAAGGACCTGGACCTGGCGCAATTCAAGGGCAAGGTGCTGCTGATCGTGAATACCGCCAGCCAATGCGGCTTTACCCCCCAATACGCCGGCCTCGAGGCCATGCACCGCAAGTACAAGTATCGGGGCCTCGTGGTCCTGGGCTTTCCCTGCAACCAGTTCGGCGGCCAGGAGCCCGGCAGCAGCGCCCAGATTGCCGAGTTCTGCGACAGCCATTACGGCGTGAGTTTCACCCTCTCGGAGAAAGTGGAGGTGAACGGCAGCAACGCCCACCCCCTGTTCCAATATCTCACCCGGACCAAGGCGGGCGTGCTGGGAACCGAGGCCATCAAGTGGAACTTCACCAAATTTCTGGTGGACCGCCAAGGCGAGGTGATCGGCCGCTATGGATCCGTGACCACGCCAGAGAGCATGGAGCCCGATATCGAAAGCGCCCTCGGACCGGCCTAGTCCAAGGGCTTTCCCGGAACCGGCGCGCCCAGCTCGGTGCTCGCCTGCATGGATGTCCACAACGGATAGAATGCCGCCTCGGTGGCAGCCGTGAACGGCAGCACGAAGGCTGCCACGGAGCGCTCCGCCAGGCCAGGGGGAGCGGCCATGGCGAAGTCCCTGCGTAGAGTTTCCCGGTCGTCGGCCAGCAAAGCCGCCTGCAGACGGGTATCGTGAAAGGCCATAGGTGGCGCTTCCCCGCCGCCGGAGCCAGGCGCGGCGCAGGCCGAGACTAGCCCGGCCAGCAATACACCCGGTACCGGCCTCAGGCACCTCACTTCGCCGCTCCGTAATACGCCGCCAACTGCTTGATCTCGGTGTCACTCAGTTTGCCGGCGATCAAGCGCATCCTGGAGTAGATGTCATTGGCCCGCGCACCGCTCTTGTAGGCGAGCAGGGTTCTTTCCAGATAGGCGGTCTTCTGGCCCGCCAGGCGCGGCACGTCCACCGGTTCGCCCTGTCCGCTGGAACCATGGCAGCTGATGCAGGGCGGCTCCATGCGCCGCCCGTCGCCCTCGGCCACGATACCGGTCGGATCGTCCACGGCTCCGCTGCCGCTGCGCGGCGACTGCCCGGCATACCAGGCCGCCAGGTCGGCCAGGTCCTGATCGCTGAGCCCTTGGGCCATGGGTCCCATCACCGCATCCTGGCGGCTGCCCTCGCGGTAGTCATGCAACTGACGGTACAGATAGGTGGCCAGTTGCCCCTCCAGGCTGGGAAACTCGCTTTCCGCGTTGTGACAGCCCGCGCAGGTGGCGGCCAGTTCCTTGCCATGACCGGCATTGCCTTGCTTGACGAAGCGGATCTGCTCCGGTGTCCAGGCGACCCGGCTGGATGGCGCCGCCAGCAGGCCCGCTGAAATTCCCAACCCCAATCCCAAGAGAAAAACGCGTTTCATGCTAGTACCCCCAGGCGGTCGGGTCGTAGGTTTTCATGAAGAAGAACTGGGCGATGGGAATGCCGTAGCTCAGCACCATCAACGCCAGGATCAAATAGTTCCACACGGTAAAGCTGTTCAGCCAGGGCGGAACCGCTGCGGTATCCGGCGCGTCCACCGCCCTGTCATCGGTCGCCTCTGCGGCGACGCCCTCCACCTGAGTCTTGTAGAGGATATACACATACAGGCAGGCCGAGGCCAGCAGCACCAGTCCACCCAGGATCATGGCCAACTCATAGGGATCCCAGGCGAGGGTCAGCACACTGTTGTAATGCACGCTGGAAATGCGACGCGGCTGGCCGAGCAAGCCCAGCACATGCCAGGGCGTGGTCATGATCACCATGCCGATGAACCAGCTCCACAACTGCACCAGAGCCAGTTCCTTGGAGAACAGCGCCTTGCCGCAGAGCTTGGGCCAGATGGCATAGCCCAGGGCCAGGTACATGATGATCGTGGTACCGGCAAAGATCAGGTGAAAGTGACCCGGCACCCACGCCGTATTGTGCACCATGGCGTTCATGGCGTAGCTGGCGTTGACGATGCCGCCGAAACCGCCGAGCAACAGCATCAGCAAAGAGAGGATGGCCGCCAGCACCATGGGGTTTTTCCAGGGCAGCGCGCCGATCCAGCCGAACAGGCCCTTGCCCCCCGCCTTACGCCCCGCCATCTCCAGCGAGGCAATCACGGTGAAACCCGTGAGCAGCGTCGGCACGGCCACGGCGAAGGTTCCCACCATGTGCAGGAATTTCCAGCCGGCCGCCTGCTCCGGATCCATGTAGAGGTGGTGAAACCCGATGGGCAGGCCGAACACCAGAATCAAGAGGAAGGCCAGCCGCGCCAGTTCGTCGCTGAACAGCTTGCTCCCGGCCGCCTGCGGCACATAGCAGTACAAGGCGGTGTAGGCCGGAATCAGCCAGAAGTACACGATGGGATGCAGCGTCCAGGCAAACAGCGTGCGCGCCAGGCCCACGTCGATGGTCTCCACCAGCCCCAGCGACCAGGGCAGGAGCAGGAACACCGCTTCCAGGGCGACACCGGCGCTGGTCCACAGCCACAGGATGGCATTGGTGGCGGTGGCGAACATGGGCAAGGGCACCGACTCACCGGGGTGCGCCTTCTTCCAGCGCACGGTCATGACGATCATGATGGCACACCAGAACCAGGACCCCACCACCAGCAGGGTGGCGCCGATGTAAAACAGGGCGTTGGCCTGTACCGGCGGATAAAAGGTGTACAGCACCGAAGCCTTGCCCAGCAGCAGCGGAATAGCCGCGAGCACGGTGCCGCCCAGGGAGATGCCGAAACCGGCCCAGGCCAGGGGCATGTTCCAGATGGGCTCCTTGAGACTGGCAGAAGCCGTGTAATAGCCGAAGCCCATGATGAAGAACGTGGTCAGCACGAAGCCCATGAGGACGCCGTGGGTGCTGACCGACGCGAAGTACACCGCGGGAGACTGGATGAACGAGACCAGGCCGCTGCGCTCCAGCACCTGGTACATGCCAAACACACAAGCCAGGGCGAAGGCCCCGAAGGCCACCCAGGCATTGAACAAACTCAGTTTCTTGGTCGCCGCGTCGATCATGGCTGCTTACCTCCGGTGGTGGGCGCGTGCCAGTTCTCCTGGGCAACGACGGTCATCTTGCTCCACATGTGATCATGACCCAGGCCGCAATATTCGTTGCACAGCAAGGGGTACTCGCCGGGCTTGGGGAACACGGTAGTGATCTCGGAGACGAAACCCGGAACCACCATGGTGCTCATGTTCGTCATGGGGATGTGCACGCCGTGCAGCACGTCCATGCTGGCGAGGCGGAAGCGGATCGTCTTTTGCGCGGGAATCTCGAATTCACGCGGGTAGAAACCGTAGCGGCCGGCCACCAGGCGCACCTGCACGCTGCCGTCCGCCAGCAATTCCGGCTGCACGCCCAGCTTGTCCTCGGCGAACTCCTCGCTCAGGTGCAGGGATGCGGAATCGATGGTCTCCACATGGCTCGGAGGATGGATGCCGCGAACCACGGCGGTGAAGAAAATCGCGGCGACGAACAAGGCCACCATGCCCAGCGCCACGTACAACCATTTCCTTTCAAGAATATCTATATGCATGGCGTCTTCTCTGTCATTGATTTCGGGGTATGGGCGCCACGAAGCCTTGGCGCGCCACCGTGCGCCGCCGATTCATGGGCTCGTAGATACCGTTGCGGAACCGGGCAAACCCGCCTCAGCTCACGGAACCCCGTGGCAGGAAGACACCAAAATAGAGGAACAGCCAGCCCGCCGTCATACCCAAGGCGGCCAGACACAACAAGACCCACGTACCGACAGGGGGCGTGTTCTCCCCTGCCTCGTCAGCATGTTCATTTGACATAGGACCTCTCCGGAAAGACCGTTATTTTTATGATGAAACCGGCGACATATCAGCCTGTCGCCGCGTAGATGTCAAGAGCCGTGCAAGCCTGGCCTACTGCGCGGGTATCAGCCCCCTTCAGGTGGCGGACCGGACCCATGGTTGCGGGCGACTCTCGCGGGCGTAACGCCGAAATAGCGGGTGAACGCAGTACTGAAATTGCTGGCATGGGCATAGCCCACCTGCGCCGCGACGATGTGTATGGGACAACGGCTGGATACCAGGGTTTGATACGCGCTCTCCATGCGGAACTGCAGCAGCAGACCGTAGGGCGTCTGACCGAAGAAATAATGGAACAACTGCTTCAATTTGAAGGTGTTGGTGCCCACGCGCCGCGCCAGATCGCCTACTGAAGGCGGAGCCTGCAACTCCTGCTCAAGAATGGCGCGAGCCTGGCGCGCCATGTCCCTGTCCCGTACGGTGAAGCGCGCGACACTGGCCCTCCCCGCCAACAAAGGCTCCAGTTCCGCTGCCAGCAAGCTGAGCGCCTGCCCGTGCAGGAACAAGTGATCGAGGGGAGCGGCCCGATCCCTGGCTAGGATCTGGCGCGCAACCAAGCCGGTTGAGGCCGAGGAGGGCCTGAACCCCAGCACGCTGACTCTGCCGCCGGAGAACAACGGCCCCAGCGCGGCATCGCCAAAATACCGGCTCAACCTGGCCGAGTCATGGAAAACCGCAGTTGCGTCACTGCGCGATTCGCCTCGTACTGCCGCTCGCCGACACTGGAATTGAAGGCGGTGATGGTGGCATAGGCTTCACGGAAATCCACGTTCTCGCCAGCGGCACCGGCAAAGCGAGATCGCCCGGCGAGCCCGAGGGTCAGGACCAGGCGCGGTTCGCCCTCGTCGATACGGCTGGCGATGGCGAAATCACGTGCCGGGACATAGCGCGTCTCGAAGAAGCTCAGGCCCGCGTCGAGCTGGGTCAGGCTTGTCGAACCCTCCCCTACGCCCTCCATGAGGGACTGGCGCAGCGTCTGGCCCACGCGGTCCAGCGGCAGATCCTCGGAGCTGATGCACCAACGACGACTCACGAACGGCAACCTCTCTCGCCACCTGCAGGCAAAAACTCCGTTTAGCATAGAAAGGAATACCTATTCCATACAAGCACCTATGGCGAGCCAACGGATTGCAGCCGAAACTTGGCAGCCTGGGGCGCGCGGTTCCGGCCATGACGTGGCCTTACCGTAAGCCGGGGGTCGCGGCGTCCCGCATCGGTATTCAATAAGATCCAAAGCACCTGTCCGGAGAGATTATGACCAGAAACACGAACCCGCCCCGCCTGGCCAGAGCCCTGCTCGGCTGCCTGCTGCTTTCAGGCGGCTGCGGCAACCTGCTCGCTCATGAAGGGGAAGACCACGCCAGCGACAACCAAAAGACGGAGAAGCCGGCCCCTTGCCAGGTCCTGGCCGCCGATCGTCTGTTCGATGGGGTCAGCCTGCAAACCGAAATGACCGTCTTGCTGAAAAAGGACAAGGTCGTCAAAGTCGGTACCTTCAAAGAACTGAAGAAGAGTTGCAAGAAGCGCATCGACCTGGGCGACGCTACCCTCATGCCGGGGTTCATCGAACTTCACGGGCATGTGGCCTACCAGAACGTCCCCCGGGATGTGATCCTGCGCCACGGTGTCACCACGGCGCGCGACGTAGGAGGCCCTTTGTTGGCGCCCACGGGCGGGGACGGCCGCCTGCGCCTGCTGACCGCGGGCCCCATCATCACCGGCAAGGGCGGCTATCCCAGCCCGGTCTTTACCGGTGACGTATCCGCCGAGATCGCCACCGCCGACGAGGCCAAGACCCTGGTGCAAAGCCTGGTTGCCGGCGGCGCCAACATCATCAAGCTCGGACTGGAACCGGGCGGTGAAGTGGGCGCGCCCTGGACCACGGGACATACGCCCAGCACCGAGCCCCCCTGGCCGATGCCCTCCCAGGAGGTCGTGCAAGCGGTGGTGGACGAGGCGCATCGCCTGGGCAAGAAGGTGACCGCCCACGCCGGCGAGGCCCAGGGCCTGGCACTGGCCATCGACGCCGGGGTTGACGAACTGGCGCACGTGCCTTGCGACTTCATTCCGACGACACCCCGCGACCTGTTGCAGGAAGCCGTGGACAAGGACATCCGCTTCCTCTCCACGGTCGACACCTTCTCCCACTGCCAGGGTACCCACGAAAACCTGCATCGACTGGTCCACCTGGGCGCCAAGCTGCACTATGCCGCCGAAATCGCCCACACCGAGATACCCTGGGGCATCGATGCCCAGGAACTGCACAGCCTGTTGCACGTCTACATGACCGTGAACCCGAGTGCCGATGTGGGTGAACTGGTGCTAAAGCTGTTCCAGTCCGCCACCTCCGAGGCCGGCAAGGTACTGGAACTGGGCCCGGAAGGGGGACTGGACAAGCTCGGCACCCTCACGCCTGGCGCGCCAGCCGATGTGATCGCAGTGCGTGGCAACGCCTTTACCCAGTTCAAGCCCATGGAGTATCCGGACCTGGTGATTTCAGGCGGCCGGGTGATACATAACCTGTTCTGACGCCTTCCCCGCGAAGGGAACCCAGCAAAAAGGCGGCCATCAGGCCGCCTTTTCTCGTGGACATTGTCCCGACATGAAGCGTCAGGCCTGATGAGGCAGACGCGCCCGTCATATCTCGACCCACACCCCCAGTTCCATCACGCTCGCCGTCGGGATCTTGAAGAAAGACCTTGGGCTGACGGCATTGCGGAACATGGAAATGAACAGCCGCGCCAGCCAGGGATGCATGTCCGGCTCGCGGGTTAGAATCAGGGATTCGCGCCCGATGAAATAGATGGCCTCGCTCAATTCCACCGGCAGGCCGCGCCGCACCGCCAGATTGAGCGCCCTGGGTATGTCCGGATGCTGCATGAAACCGTAGTTGACGGTTATGCGATAGAAGCCCTGGCCGAGGTCCTCCACGTCCAGCCGTGACTCGAAGGAAAGGTACGGCACGTCCTCCACATTCACCGTCATCAGGATGACGGTTTCATGCAGCACCTTGTTGTTGGAGAAATTCTGCAGCAGCGGAAAGGGCAGGCTCAGATGACGCGAAGTCATGAACACGGCGGTTCCCGGCACACGGATGGGCGGCATGCTGCGTATCGTGTCGAGAAACACCGTCAGTGAAATCGCGGCGCGCTGCAGGTGCTGCATCAGGAGTTCCCTGCCGCGCCGCCAGGCATGCATGGCAAGAAAGAGCACGGCTCCCGTTAACAAGGGAAACCAGCCGCCGTGGGGAATCTTGGGCACATTGGCCGCCAGAAAGGCCAAGTCCACCAGGGCGAAGGAACCCATCAACGAGGCCACGGCAAGGGGCTTCCAGTGCCAGACATCCAGGGCGATGACCGAGGCGAGCAGGGTGTCGATAGTCATCGCCCCGGTCACGGCGATGCCATAAGCCGAAGCCAGGTTGGAGGAACTGCCGAAGCCGATCACCAGCCCGATCACGCCCACCATCAGAAAGCCGTTCACCGAGGGCACGAAGATCTGCCCGATCTCCGAAGTGGAGGTATGCACCAGGCGCTGGCGCGGCAAATAATCCAGTTGTATGGCCTGCCGCGTGATGGAAAAGGCACCGGAAATCACTGCCTGGGAGGCAATCACGGTGGCCAGCGTCGACAGCCCGATCATGGGATAAAGCCCCCAGGACGGCACCAGCAGGTAAAAGGGATTTTGAATGGCCCCCGGGTCGCGCAGAATCAAGGCGCCCTGCCCCATGTAATTGACCACCAGTGCCGGAAACACCAGCACGAACCAGGAAAAGCGGATCGGATTGCGCCCGAAGTGCCCCATGTCGGCATACAGCGCCTCGGCACCGGTGATCGCCAGCACCACCGTTCCCAGCGCCAGAAAGCCGTGCCACTGGTTCTCCATGAAAAAATGCAGGCCGTAACGCGGGTCCAGCGCCCACCAGATATGCTCGTCCTGCTGCAGGCTGTTCCATCCCAGCAGGTACAAACACAGGAACCAAACGATCATCACCGGTCCGAAGAAGGCGCCGACTTTGGCAGTCCCCTTGCTCTGGATGTAAAAGAGCCCGAACAGGATCAGCACAGCCAGGGGCACCACGAAGTGACTCAGCGCGGGAGCAGCCACATTCAGGCCTTCCACGGCGCTGAGCACGGAAATGGCCGGCGTGATCAGGCCGTCTCCATAGAACAGGGCGGTCCCGAACAGGCCGATCAAGCCGATCAAGTTACGCTGCGCGCGGCGGTGCCGGTGGCGCAGGGCCAGGGCGATGAGGGCCATGATGCCCCCTTCTCCCCGATTGTCGGCACGCATGACAAAAGAGATGTACTTGAGGGAGATGACGCTCATCAGCGCCCAGAAGATCAGGGACAGGACGCCGTAAACATTCGCGGGAGACACCGCCAGGGCGTGGGGGCCGTAGAAGACCTCCTTGAGCGTGTACAGCGGACTGGTGCCGACGTCGCCGTACACGACCCCCACCGCGCCGACGCAGAGGGGCAGAAAGCCGGCTTTTTTGCCTTCGCGGTGCTCCATCGGACTCCAGTGCCGTCAGCGGCAAGGCCGCCACGGGGACCCGTGGCGAATGCCTTATATCGGGCTATGGTATCAGCGCGAGTATCCCGGCGCTGGCTGACTGCTACCTTCCAAGTCGCCGAAGCCGGTCAGGCGCCGTCTGAATTCGTTGGTAACCCGAGTGCCGTCGGAGCGCCTCTCCAGGGTACGCGGGGTGATCAGAACCACCAGTTCCGTGCGCTCCTTGCGCTTAACTGTCGTACTGAACAACCAACCGATATAGGGAATCTTGGACAAAATCGGAATGCCACTGACATCGTCGGACTCCTTGTCCTGAATGAGGCCCCCCAATGCGAGCGCCTCGCCGTTCGGCACCGCCACGGAACTGTGAATCTTGCGTTGCGCAAACTGAAACGTATCGACGCCGTTGACCTGCACCTTGGACGGCGTGCTAATTTCCTGCATCACGTCCATGATCACCAGTCCGCCGGCATTGACCCTCGGCTTGATGCGCAACGATGTGCCGCTTTCCTGATATTGAAGAGTACTGGTCAATGTCGTGGTCGTGGCCCCTGGCAGTACGTTACTTGCCGTGGCCGTAGGCGTTGGCACCTTATCGCCCACGTTGATCTGAGCCTCCTGGTTGTTGAGCACCATCAGAGAAGGCGATGACAGAATATTGATCTTGTTGTCTTTCGCCAGCAGATTTAGCTGGACTCTAATATTCTTCGAAGCATTCACCAGCGAGTAGGTAAAGCCACCGGCAGCCGCTGTGGCAATGGCCCCAATTTCGCTTCCCTGAGCCCAGCCAGATTCGCCCTGTTCGAAATACCATTTCAAGCCGTACTGCAGATCACCGGTCAGCGCCACTTCCACCACGGTCGCGTCAATGAGCACCTGCATGGGCATGACATCCAGTTCTTTGATGACGGACTCGATCTCCTTGTAATCCGCCGGTTTGGCGAAAATGATGAGGGCATTATTGGCCGGGTCGGCCACCACGCGGATGTTGTTGCCCAGGTCCATGGCCGCGGCCCCCCCGCGTCCACCGGCGCGGCGGCCCGCGCTGCCGCTACCGCCTCCGCTACCGAATCCGCCGCCGCCAAATCCCCCGCCGGAGGAGGAACTGCTGCTGCCGAAGCCGCCCCGGCTGGAACCGGTGCTGCTGGAACCAAAACCGCTACCCGAGGTAGAGGAAGACGAACCACCAAAGGAGGAACTGGATCCGCCATCGGAGCCGAAGCTGTCACCGCTATCCGAAAAGCCGCCACCGCTGCCACCGAAAGAACCGCTTCCCCCGCCGAATGAACTGCTGCTGCCGCCGAAAGACGAACCACTGCCACTCCCGATCCCTCCGCTACCTGAACCGAAGGAGCCGCTTCCGGAACCAAAGGATCCGCTGCCAATGGATGCGCCGCTCATGCCCGGGGCCACCGATGCGCGCGGACCGCCAGAGCGGCCTCCAGCGCCGAAGATTTGGCCCAGGGTATTGGCCAATTCCAGGGCATCCACGTTCTGCACCCGGTAGACATGCATATTGCCGCTCTTGTCCGTAGTGTAACGATCCAGGCGCTCCACCCAGGTTTCCACTTCATCCAGATAACGGGGCTGCGGGCTCACCGCCATCACTGCGTTCAGCCTCTCGATGGGCAAAAGGCGCAGCATGCCCGCCATGGGCCCCTTACTGCCGCTGCCCAGCAGACTCTCCAGTTCGCCGGATATCGTCGCCGCATCCACGTTCTTCAATGGAAAAATGGCGACCGACATGCCGCGCATGAAGTCCACGTCGAAGATGCGGATGGTGTCCATGACGCTGGCCAACTCGTCGGAACTGCCCGCGAGCAGCAGCAGGTTGCGCACCTCATCGGCCCGGATCACGGACTTGGGCGGCATCAGCGGCTCGATCACCTTCTGCATTTCCTGCACGCTGACATAGCGCAGAGGCACCACCCGCAACTGATAGCCGGGCGGCAAATCACCGGAAAGCCCCAGCCGCGCCCCCGGCGCGTTGATGGTGCCGACCACCTCGGGTTCAATCTTGTACAGCGAACCTTCCTTGATGAGCACCGCGCCGTTCATGCGCAGCAGCATTTCCAGGGTGGGGATCAGTTCGTCGTCGGCCAGGGGACGGGCGGTCTGAAGGCTCACCTTGCCCGCCACCTTGGGGCTCAGCACGTAATTGACCTTCAAGGTATCGCCGAGTATGACCTTGGATACCTCGCCCAGGTCGGCGTCATCGAAATTCAGCGTGTACTTGCCTTCGCGCTCGGGGCGGCCACGGCCGCCGCCCAGGACAGTCGATTCGCCGCTCTCCGCTGATCCGTAACTCCGCTCCGCTTCACCGGGAGAACCATAAGTGCGCCCCCGAGCGGGATAGTATTCCTTTTCCCTTGGCTTCTGGACTTTGGAGACATCCTCGTCCGCCGACTTCGGCTCTTCCTTAACCGGTTGAATCTTCACCGAATCCGGTGGCCGGTAAGGCTTGGAGAAGGCCCCCATGTACTCGCAACCCGTGGTCCCCAGCGCGAGCAGGACCGCTGCCGCGATCGCGCCATGCCCGGACCGGCGCATGGATATCCAACCCGGCTTATTCTTCTTGCTCATCGCTACCCTCATCCACTTCGCTACTGTCGTCAGTATTCTCTTCGCCGCTACCGTCGTCGGAATTATCGGCCTCGTCATTGCCAGTCTGATCGGAACCGTCCGCATCTTCCGGCGGCGGCTGCCCGGGACCCCTGATCTGTGCCTTGCCGCTCGGCGGCTTCTGGCCTGGAGGCGGCGCAACCTTGGGTTTCGGCTTGAGCAGGGGCAGTTCCTTCTGGTCGCTGCCCTGGGTCATCACCACCCGATCCTCACGCACTTCCTGGAGCTTCCAGCCATCCACCAGATTGTTCTTGCGCACGCGCCGGTATTTACCCTTCTCGTCCACGAACAGCGCTGTCTTTTCCTTGGGCGTGAATACCACACCCATCAGCTTCAAATTGAGCGGCAGCTGCTCCGCCGGAGCTTCCTCGGCCGCTGGCTGCTCCTCCTCCGGGGGCGGACGCCGCCCCTCCATGAACAAAGGCCGCTGTATCATTTCGGCATATTGCTCGAGGCTGGGGAGGCTATTGTCGATGGCGGGAGACTCTGCGCCCTGGGGATTGACGGATTCCTTCACCGCCAGCCGGGCCTTCAGATCCGAACGTTGTCCCTGGAAATACAGCCATTCCACCAGCAGCACCAGCACCAGCACCAGGCTGGCGCCCAGCATCACGAGGGCAGGACCGTAGTCTCGATAGAGTTTCCCCATGCCTCAGCCCGCCCGCATGTAACCGACCACGTCGAAATCCACGCTCAGCTTGTCCGCCACGCGGCCCGGCTTGCGCCCCGGCCCTACCGGCTGGATGATGCGGATGGGCCTCAGATTCAGATTCTCGATGAACAGGACAGGCTTGCGCGTTTCGAAGCCGTACAGCACATCCCGCAGTACCTGGGTGCTGCCGGTCATGCGTACCTTCACCGCGATGCGCGTGAACTGCTCTTCCTTGCGTTCGGGGATCACCTGGGTACTGATCAATTCGCCTCCCGCGCCCGTCACCGCGTCCTTGATCATGGACTGCAGATCGGCGGAAGCCAGCGCGGCAGTGTCCCTCGAGATAAAGCGCTCCTCCTGCTGACTCGCCTTCTTGATCTCGTCCAGCCGATTCAGCCAGTAATCCTTCTCTGCGGCGACACGGCGGAAGCGCTGCAGACGGAATTGCAGGTCATCGATGGTATCGCCGTATTCAGACTCCACCGAGAAAAACGGCATGAACACCACCAGGTACAGCACGACCAGCACCGCCACCAGCAGCCCGACCGCCGCCAGGCGCGAGTTACTCGGCCGCCTTTTCAGGAATTCTTCCATTCACTACCTCGGTGGCGATCTGAAACCGCTCCTGCCCGCTCGCCACGTCCTTGGTGACCGGCGAGACAAAGCTGGTGTTCTTGAAATAGGGTGAAGCCTCGAAGCGCTCGATCAAACTGGAGGCGGTGGGCGACTGCCCCTGGATGACCACCTTGCGATCGCGGTACTGGAGCCCATTGAGCCAGGTCTGGTCTGGCGTCACCTTGGTCATCTCCTCCAGCATGTCCACCATGGCCGGCTCGTTCTGCTTCTTGCGCTGCAGGAAACCATTTTCGTGAACCAGCTTTTCCGCATCGTTCTTCAGCGATTCGACTTCCGCTGCCACTTTGCTGGTGGCCTTCATCTCCCGTTGCAGTTGCTCGACCATGCCTTTGTTCATGGCGATGGGGAACAGCAGCACGGCCCCCAGCAGCAGCAGAAAGATGCCGGCGGCGACGCCGTTGAGGATCTGCGGCAGGGGATTGCGGGGCGGTCTGTATTTCTCCGGCAGCAGGTCATAGCCCAGCGGCTCGGGCCCGACGTCGACACGGATCGGACGCCAACCGGCAGCGGTCAGTTCCTCCATCAGCGGGTCCAGCTTGGCGCGGGGCGTGAGTACCATCTCGACCTTGATCTGACGGGTGTCGTTCAGCCGCTCGGCCACACGTGCCGCATAGTAAACCTGGTCCGCCTTGAACGGTGTCAGCCTGTCCATCTCGAAGGCGAGCACCTGCATGAGGTTCTCTTCCGCCGCGAACGGCAGCTTCATCGACTTGCGCAGGGATTGCTCCGGCAGCAGCAGCAGAATCACCTCGGCGTCCTCCAGTTCGACGTTCCCGCTGAACAAGGCTTCCCGCTGCTGTGAACCGGCGTCGTCCAGCAGGAATTCGCCCATCTCGCGCGCACCCGTCTCGTCGATCAGGGTGCAAGCGACGCCTTCGCCCGCCATGCGCAGAAACAGGCGCGGACGCCGGCGAATGAGGATCTTGCGGAGCCTTTCGGGAATCAGGAACGCCAGTTCTCCGCCCCACCAGCGGAAAAACTTGGCCACGTCCAGGTTGACTTGTGTATCCAGTTTGAGCATGAATGAGTCAGTTGATTGGCTGAATCCCCGGCGCATTGGGATCTGGCCGTTCCAGATTCAGCGGTTTCCATGCCATGATGGCAAAAGGCGCTCCGCCCCGTCCGCGCTGCCGCTTGATCACGGCGCGCACTCCAAAAACCTCTCCTTCCGGCAACCTTGATTCTGCTAGCACAGTATAAGCCATGTCGCCAACTGCCTGCAGGCGAATGCCATTGGGCTGCACCGGGAGCGGTGGCAACGGGGTGTTCGGCGGCGTCGTGCGCCGCATTTCCAGATACTGATCCACGATGGATGGCTCCAGGCCCGGCAGGGCCATGAGCGCCTCGCGGCTCGCCTTGGCAGGGTTGATGCCGTCCTGGCCGGTATAAAGGGTGAACAAGGGCTCCAGACGCCGGAAAAGAGCCGGGGTCATCCCGCGCACCAATTGCAACTCCTCCAGAGCCTGAAAATTGCGGTTGGTGGGGCCGTAGCCCTTGCCCGCGGCTTCGTACTCCTTGGACTCGGCACCGCGATTGCGGGTGAGGTCATCAGGATCGCGCCAGTCCAGAATCGCATCCGACAGCGCGGCGGCTTCGTCGGGGCCACCGGTGAAGCGCGTGAGCAGCGCCACCAGGGTGGCTTCCTGGGCGGCATTGATATCGATTTTGCCGCCTTCGTCCAACAGCCGCACGCGCACCATGCCCCCCGGAAGATGCACCTGATAGGGCGTGCCGTCGCTGCGCCAGCGCAGCTTCGGATCGGGGAGACTCTGCATCAGCATCGCGTAGTGCACGGCGGCGTCGGCCAGTGACATGCCCTGTGCGCGCCCCTGCACCGTGGTGAGCAGCCCGCTGTCGCGCTGCAAGGTCAGGGAGAAACTGCCAGCCATAATGGAAAACAGGGTGACTGCCCACAGCACAGCCACCAGCGCCACGCCCCGAACCGGCATGCGCCGCCCGGCCATCATCGCCGCACCTCCGGACGCGGCGCGATCACCAGGGGCGGCCAGGCTTCCTCGCCCGCCACCGTGATTTCGATGCGGACCAGCGCGGGCATGTTTTCCTCGTTCCATTCCTTGAGCCACTCACTCCTGCCTTCGAGTTCGTTCAGCTTGAAATAGCTGATGGCAAAGCTTTCAACATTCTCCAGGATGGTGACATCATCTATGGGATCCTGGACCTTGCCGGCGTCGCTGGGCGACAGCGGCCAAATGGTCAGCCTGAGTTCGGAACGCTCGTTCGACTGCACCCAATGCAGGTCAAAGCGGTACATGCCACCCAGGACCTGTGGCGGCAAGGTGCCCGCATATTGAAGCCAGCCTTGTTCTCCGCGAAACAGGAACTGGGGACGAAGCCCTGTCGCATCGCTGCCGAGCTTGCCCTTCGAGGGTGGCAGGAACAGCGGCAGGACGGCGCTGAGGTGGGTGCGCAGAAAGTTGGAGGTGACCAGCATGCGGCTGGTGCTCGCCGAACGCCGCTCCCCCGTGCTCCAGCTGTCCACGCCGATACGCAGGCTCCCCAGGATCAAGGTCATCATCACCGCGAGCAGGGTGGCGGCGATCAACACTTCCATGAGGGTGAAGCCTGCCTGGGCGGCCCGGTTCCCGCTCATCGCATGCGCCCGCCCAAACCATGGGAGTCGCTGGCGAGACGCAGCGTACCCAGGCTGAACTCGTGATAATCCCGGTCCTCGCCCCACTCCACCTGGGCCACCACCCAGTAGGGTTTGGCCGGCATGGAGTCCGGCAGGGGCAGTTGCTCGCCGACGAAAGGCTCGATGCGCAGCACCCAGCGATAGGTTTCATCCAGTTCGCCGCGGGTTTCGCCCGGTATGACCGGTGTTTCCAGGCCGACCTGGTCCAGCAGCGACTGGGCGAACAAAACCGCCTGGGCATGTTCGTCGGCGAGCGCGACCGAGCGCACCCCGCCGCCAAAAATGCGCAACAGCACCCCCAGGGTCAGCGCCAACACAGCGAAGGCGACCAGTATTTCGAGCAGCGAAAAGCCTCGCTCACCACCGCCGGTTCGGGCATGGGTATGCAAGGGTGACTTGCGGCAGAGGGAAACCACGGGAGGGTACATCGGTTACTCGGAGGCTTCGGCGTCTTCGCGCAGAACGATGGCGCCAGTCAGCCAGTTCACGTCGATCAGATTCTTCTTGTTGCCGGCCACCAGGGTCACGCGCCCCCCGGTGGCGGAGCCGTCCGGGTAGAATCGGATGCTGCCGCCACCCTCGCCTTGCAGTTCATGCTCGGCAGTGAACAACTCCAGCTTGATCGAGGACGGCAGACCAAAGTTCTTTTGCCGGCCGCTGACGCGATAGTAATGCTTTTCCACGTCCAGAAAGAAGGTCGCTTCCCGCCCCCGGCTGAGAGCCTGGCCACGCACATAGCGCAGGGCCGAGGCAATGTCGCCGGCGGCGGCTCGCATGCGCATGGCGTCAATGGCCGGCATCATGTTGGGAACCGCCACGCCCGCCAGCAGTGCCGCCACCACCAGCACCACCATCAGCTCGACCAGTGTGAACCCCCCCGCGCGCCTGACACCGGCGGCGCGGGAAACATCTGGGCGCCGCAGCGCCCTCGGACTGGGCATGGTGGTGCGGAGGCGTTGTGCGGTTTACTCCCAGCTCGCCACGTCCTGGTCTTCGCCGGTCCCGCCCTCAGCATTATCGGCGCCCAGGGTGAACAGGTCGAATTTGCCATGCTCGCCGGGCGCAGTGTAGTGATACAGGTTGTTCCAGGGGTCCGTGGGCACTTTCTTCTTGCGCAGATAAGGCCCATTCCAGGTCCTTGCGCTGCTGGGCGCTTCGATCAAGGCGTCCAGGCCTTCGTCGCTGCCGGGATAGCGGCCCACGTCGATACGGTACATGTCCAAAGCGGAGGCCAGTTCCTCGATCTGCAGCTTGGCTGCCTTGGTCTTGGATTCGCCCAGATGCTTCATCACCTGTGGCCCCACCAGGCCTGCCAGAAGGCCGATGATGGCGAGCACCACCAGGAGTTCGATCAGGGTAAAGCCGCGGGAATGACGGTTTGTGCGCTTTTCGGTTTGCATGACTCGGATTTCTTCAGGATGGAAGCGGTTGAAACGGAAGGCGGACGGTAAGCTAGAAGGCCAGGTCATTGACGCTGAGTATGGCCATCAGGATGGAGATGATGATGCCGCCGATGACGATGCCAAGGCCCACGATGAGTATCGGCTCGAGCAGGGCCAGAAGGCGTTGCACCGCGGTTTTCACCTCCTTGTCGTAGGTCACGGCCACCTTTTCCAGCATCTCGGTCAGGTGTCCAGACTCTTCCCCCAGCTTCACCATCTGCACCGCCAGGGTGGGGAACAGGCCGGAATCCACCAGGGGCGCCGACAGCCCGCCGCCCTCCTTGAGACTTTCCGCCGCATGGCCGATCTTTTCCACCACCACGCGGTTATTGAGAGTTTCCTTGACTATGGTCAGCGCCGTCAACAAGGACACGCCATTACCCATCAGGGTTGCCAGGGTGCGGGCAAAATTGGCCACCTCGACCTTGCGGATCAGGTCGCCCACCAGGGGAATGGCCAGAAATCGCTGGTCCCAGACATAGCGGCGGTCGGGATCGGCCATCTGGTAGCGAAAATAGCTGACCACCGCCATGAACACCAGAGGCAGCGCCCACCAGAAATCGCGCAGTCCCTCGGCCACGCCGATGACGATCTGGGTGGGTATCGGCAGTTCCTTGCCGGCGCTTTCGAACATCTCGTTGAACTGCGGCACCACGAAAGTCAGCAGCAGCAACAGGGAAAGCGCCGACATGGTGACCAGGATCGCCGGATACACCATGGCCGTGGTCACGGTCTCGCGCAATTCGCGGGAGCGCTCCAGATAGTCCGCCAGACGTTCCAGCACCTGCTCCAGTGCTCCGCCCGCTTCTCCCGCCCGGATCAGATTGAGATAAAAGCGCGTGAACACCCCGGTCTGCGCACCCAGCGCATCGGAAAGCTGCTTGCCGCCCTTCACTTGTTCGAGCACCCGCGCGATCATGGCGTTGAGCGGCGGCTGGGACTCGGTGAGTTCCACGAGCACCGTCAAAGCACGGTCCAGGGGCAGTCCTGCCTGCAGCAGGGTCAGCAATTCGTGGGTGAACAGGGCGATGTCCTTGCGCGAGATGCCGCTGCGCCCCCGTCCCATGCGCAGCCAGGCAAACGGCTTGGAGGATGCGGGCGCGATGCGGATGGGTAAAAGGCCCTCGCTCTGCAGGGCCGCGAGCAGGGCACCCTCGTCGGGCGCCTCGCGCTGTTCCTCGACGGATTCGCCCTCGCGGTTGACGGCTTTGTAGAAATAAAGGGGCATGTTTACGTGTCCGAAGTGACGCGCATCACTTCCTCGATGGTGGTCTGGCCCAGCACGGCTTTGCGCAGGCCGTCCTCGTACATGGTGAACATGCCCTCCTTGAGAGCCTGCTCCTCGATCAACCGGGCCTGGGCATGGCTCATAACCAGGCGGCGAATATCGTCGCTCATGATCAGGAATTCGTGGATACAGAGCCGGCCCCGGTAGCCCAGGTGATCGCACTGGTCACAGCCCACCGCCTTGTACAGCAGCACCTCGCGCTCGCGGGTGAAGCGCCGAAGGCGCATCTCCTCCACCACCTCGGGCAGCGCCGGATAGGTCTCGCGGCAATGGGGACAGAGCTTGCGCACCAGGCGCTGGCCCAGGATGCCATTCACCGTCGAGGTGATCAGGTAGTCCTCCAATCCCATATCCATGAGACGGGTCACGCCGCCGGCGGCGTCGTTGGTGTGCAGGGTCGATAGCACCAGATGGCCGGTCAGGGCTGACTGCACAGCGATGCGCGCGGTTTCCAGGTCGCGCATCTCGCCGATCATGATCACGTCCGGGTCCTGTCGAACGATCGATCGCAGGGCGCTGGCGAAGGTGAGGCCGATCTGCGGCTTGGTCTGGATCTGGTTGACGCCTTCCAACTGGTATTCCACCGGGTCTTCCACGGTGATGATCTTGCGTTCCGGCGTATTGATCTTGTGCAGCGCGGTATACAGGGTGGTGCTCTTGCCGCTGCCTGTGGGCCCCGTGATCAGGATGATGCCGTGGGGTGTCTCCAGCACATTCAGGAAACGGTTGAGCGCCTCGCCCTCGAAGCCCAGGGCATTGAAATCAAACTTGATGCTTTCCTTGTGCAGCAGACGGATGACCACACTCTCGCCGTACATCGTCGGAACGGTGGATACGCGCAAGTCCAGTTCCTTGCCCTGCACCTGCAGCTTGATGCGCCCATCCTGGGGTAGGCGGCGCTCGGCGATGTTGAGCTTGGCCATGATCTTGATGCGCGAGATGACCGCTGCGGTGGAGCGCACCGGCGGCGCCTCGACCTCCTTGAGGACGCCATCCACGCGAAAGCGCACCTTCAAGCGCTCCTCGAAGGGCTCCACATGGATATCCGAGGCCCTCGCCTCCACGGCGCGCTGCATGATCAGGTTCACCATGCGGATCACCGGCGCCTCGCTGGCCAGATCCTTGAGGTGCTCCACATCGGCCTCGTCGATCTCCTCGTCGCTGCCGAAGTTGTCCACCAGCTGGCCCATCAGGGATTTGCCGGCGCCCATCTGCTGTTCGATAGCGCGCTCGATCTCTGAAGGCAGGCCGACGCGCGCCTTCACCGGACGGTCGCAGGCCAGCGTCAGCGCATCCAGAACCGCCTGATCGAAGGGATCGGCCACCGCGACCTCGAACCAGTCATCGTGGGCCGCCAGCCCCACCACCCGGTTTTCCTTCAGAAAACGCGTGGCTACCGTCTCCGGCAAGGGCGAGGTGTCCGGGTACTCACCGGCTACGACCGGCGGTAATCCGCTGGTTTCCACCAGGGCATCGGCCACGTCGCGTTCGGACACCACACCGAGCTTCACCAGCAGTCCCGGCAAGGGTTGGTCGTCGGTTTGCGCGGACAGGCGCCGTGTGCGGCCGATCTCCGCCTCCCGCGCCTTTCCCTTGGTCACCAGGAATTCGGCGAATCGCGTATAGCCGTCTGCTGGCGGCGCCGCGGGTGGGGGTGGCGGACTCAGGGTGGATTCGATCTGTTGTGACGGAATGGCCAAGGGAACGCTCTCTCAGGTCATCGTTTCGCGGTATTACGCCAGGCTACTACAGCAGCCGTGATGGCCGGCAGGCATGTTAAGCCAGCGGACGATTCCAAGCATCTGTTTTAACCAATTTTTACACGGTATTGAAAAAACGCCAGCCGCCCGTGACAGGGAGGCCCTGCCCCGCGCGCGCCGTCCGTCTCTCTCAAACGCACGTTTCCAACTCAGCCATGGGCACCGGTTTCTGCACGGCGTAGCCTTGGGCATAATCGACCCCAATCTCGCGCAACTTGTACAAGATAGACTCGCTCTCGACGTATTCGGCGATGGTCTTTATTCCGAGGGAATGGGCGATGTCGTTCATGGATTTTACCAGGGCGTAGTCCGTCGCGCTTTCCGCCAGGTCACGCACGAAGGAGCCATCGATCTTCAGGTAATCCACTTCCAGGTTCTTCAGGTAGGAATAGGAGGAGAACCCGCTGCCGAAATCGTCCAGGGAAAACCGGCAGCCGTGCCGGCGTATCTGCCGGATGAACCTGCCGGCGCGGCCGAATTCCGACACGGCTGCGGTCTCGGTGATCTCGAAGGTGATCTTGTCCGCCGGCACATCCCGCCGGGCCAGCTCTTCATGCAGGAAATCCAGAAAGCTCTCGCTGTTCAGCGACTGCCCGGAGAGGTTGATGGAAAACCCGCCCAGCCCCGCAAAAACCTCGGCATGTCCACGGATCCAGGCAAACGTGGTCCGCACCTGCCAGCGGTCGATCTCGGACGCGCGGTTCCAGTGCTCCGCCGCCACCACGAATTCATATGGCGAGAGGGGCTGGCCACTGGCGTCCTGGACACCGAGGAGCACTTCGTAATGGGTGTGCGGATCGCGCTCCGGGAATATCGGGGCAATTTTCTGACACCGTGCGCTCAAGCGCTCCTGGGCCAGCACGCTGTCGAAACGGCCCGCCCATTCCATCACCTGACGGCGCGCCTCCAGCGATCTGTCGCCTTCCGCATAGATCTGCAGCCGGTTGGGGCCTTGCTCGCGGGCCGCCATGCACGCGGCGTCGGCGTTCTTCAAGAGCGCCTCAGGGTCTCCGCCGGCGCCGGGCACCATGGCCATCCCGAGACTCGCGGCCAGGGTGAAATGGTGTTCGCCCCAGCGGAAATGATGGTCGGCAATCGCTTGCAACAAGGCTTCCCCCGTGTGGCGGCTGGCTTCCTCGGAATCGGAGCGGAACAGCATGCCGAAACTGCTGTCGCCCAGCCGCGCCAGCAGATGATCGCCCTTGAAGCTGGCACGCAGGATGACGCAAATCTCCTTCAACAGACGGTCCCCGGCTTCCACGCCGCACAGGTTGTTGATGACCCGAAGCTGCGACAAATGAAGCATGCACAGCAAGTGAAAAGCCACTCCGGGGCCATTCTGGCTGAGCCTGGCGGGCAGTTGGCGGATGAATTCACGTCGGTTGATGAGGCCGGTCACGGCGTCGTGGCTGGCCTGAAACCGCAGCTTTTCCTGCATGGTCTGCACCAGGCGGCTGGCGGCCCGCTCCAGGAGCGGGAGTTCGCGATCCTCGCCGATACTGGCCTGACCATCCCTTAGGTACTGGGACAGTTGCCTGCCGCTGAGTTCCAGTTCCTTGTGTCCCTGGTAATCGGTGAACACGTAGCGGGGCGGAACCTCCCCGATCCATCCCAGGCGAAGCGGCGTCTTCACCCCCAGCGCGGCTGCGAATTCGAGCCAGTCTCCCACCCGGAATCCAGGCAATGGCGGTGATTCCTCAACGACAGCGGCCATTCCATCCTGTCTGGAGCTGTCCGGCACCGTGACCCGTTCGGCGGGCTTGCGTTCACCGGTGCCACTCTTGCCCAGGAGCACCGCCGTGAGCTCCAGGCCGATGCGATTTCGGATAAGGGGTTCCGGGCAGACCCTGGACAAGGCTTCGTCCACCGAACCGATCAAGCGGTGTGCCTCCAGGGCCGGGATGGCCTTGCCCGCATTCTCGGGCGCCAGCCAGAGCAGCAGCCGATCCAGTACTTCCAGCAGCGACAACCAGTTTTGCATCCCGGGACCTTCGCGCAAAGCCGCAAGCACCAGCAACTGACGCCATCCCGCATCAAGCAACTGCAGGACGACAGCGGGGACCACCCGACCGGCAATCCTCGCGTCTACGGCTTCGTTCACCGCATTGCGCGCCGCTTCCAGGCGGCCTTTGGCCTCGCAAGTTTCCTGCACGCGGGCCAACTGCCTGGCCCGGGCCTTGAGCAGCGGTGCGGTGAGCTTTTCCAACTGAGCCTTGGCCTCCTGGAACACGCCAGGATTATCCGCCGCCTCGCGCGCGATGCGTGCGGACAGGTCCTCGAGCGCTTGCCGAAGCGGGGGGCTCTCCAGTTCGCCCCTGGCGTTGGTCGCCAGCGCCAGGCGGTCCATCAGGTTTACCACGTCCCGCGCCGGATGCGATTCCCCGTGGATCAGGCTGCCGTCCGCCAGGGCAGCTTCCAGCAAGGGAATCTGCAGCTCCTGGAAATAGGGCCGGATGCCGGCAGGTATCCAATCCTGCGCCACCACGCTGTCCAGCAATGTGCCGAGGGTCTCGATGGTTTGCCGCTCGACCTCGCCCAGGAGCAGCGGTGCGGGCGCGGACGCTAAATCCTGCGTCAGTTCCGCCTCGATTCTCGGGATCTGCAAGTAGTCCACCCGTTGGGCCGCCTTGCGCGCCTGCAGACGCCGCAGCGCCTTGATCACGTTAGCCGTCTCGCGCGAAGCAGGCTGCACTCCCGCCGAAAGGGACGGATGCGACTGAGCGCACAGCTGCAGCAGGGCCCCGGCTGCGGCATATGGGGTGGGCCAGCCGTCGGGCGAGGCCTCAAGCGGCTGCGAGGGTGCATCTTCGGTCACAGCCTCCCCGGCAGATCCAGTGCCCGCGGAAGGCGACCGTCGGCCGGCAATCAGCGTTCTGCGGGCGACGGGCACCAGTCGGCCGGTGATTTCATCCAAACGTTGGTAGAGATCGCCCAGCCGCGGGTCGAGTACATGCCCGAAAACCCCGTAGATCAGCCGCTTGGGGGCATTGTCCAGTTGCAGATCGCTGAGCGCGGAACGGAATGCATGTTCGATCACGCAGGGGCCATAGGGGTTGTTGCGGCGGTTGATCTCCCGATGCGCCAGCCAGGTAAAGCGCTGCTCCATGCGGCGCAGTTCCGGCAGGTGCTGGTTCTCGACCCTGGCAATTTCCTCATTGACGTTCAACCAGTCTTCGAACGCGTCACTGTCCACCAAGCCAAGTTGGCCTCCATCGCCTCCAGCGCAGGGTTCTGACGGCGGGATTTCGAAGGTTTCCGCCTGCTGCAGCACATGATGTGAGAAGCGCTGCTCAATTTCCCCGCGGTGCGCTTTGAGGAGGCTCATGGCCTCGAAGTAGGTGGCCTGCTCGGCATTGGTTCCGGCGTGCTCTGCCGCATCCAGCAACACGGAGTCCACGTCAGCGAAAAAATCCGCGAGCACGGGGCTCAGTTGCACCTCCAGGGCCTGCCGGCAAATCCTGCCGACCGCTCCCAGTTGGATTTCCGACTCTCCGCCCTCCATCACGGCGGCCCGTCCCGGGGCGCGTACCGCCGCTTTGTCTCGCAGGGCTGCCAGGGCATCCGGTGGCGGCGCCTCAAGAAAGGCTATTCCGAGCCCCTGGTCGGTGACATGGGCAACACGCCCCGCCAATTGGAAACGGTGTCCGTCGTCAGTCGGGGGAAACTGCACCGTCACACGGACATCCCGCTGTGCGTCAAAGCGCAAGCCCGGCTTGAGTCTCAGAAATACGCCGCCCGCGCAGAAATCGCAGATCTCGCAAGCCAGGCTCCTCCCCCCTGGGAGGCGGACCTCGCCATCCTGCTGTACGCGCTGGCGGACATGGCGGCGCTTGTTCGGAACGGAGGACGGGCTCATGCCGTCCCCCGGTACCGCAGGGCCAAGCATCTCCTCGTCCCTGCTAAACTCATGAGGTCCCCTCGAAGGCTGGTTGAACGGTCATCAGGTGATGCGGAACTGACCCGTGACGGCGCGATGGAAATATCAAGAGAGCCTGCTTGGATCAGTCTCCCCATACAGTAGAATAGACCCTGGCTCCGCATTCATGGAACACTGAACTTCGGTGAGCGATATGTCGCCTTTGAAATCCGCCCTGGCCGTGGGCGTCGCACTCGTACTGGCCGCATGCACGACCACCAAGCCGGTCAGCCCGGCCAAAAACCAGAACAAGCAGTACTTGACCAAGGTTCCCAGAGCCGTGCCCAAAATGCCCTACTTTCCCCGCTATCTGGAGCCGGGTCAGCGCACGGTCGAGGACGTGCTGTTCGATTACGGGCCCTATGTGCGAAACCAGCTGTTGCCCGAGTTCGCCAAGGCGGGCCTGAGCTATCCGCCCAGGGAAATCACCCTGCTCGCGCTCAAGCGAGAAAAGCGCCTGGAACTGTGGGCGCGCAACGACGGACCGTTTCGCCATGTGCGCGATTACGACATCCAGGCCGCGAGCGGCGTTAAAGGTCCCAAACTGCGCCAGGGTGACCGCCAGGTTCCCGAAGGCATCTACCAGATTGTCAGCTTCAACCCCAACAGCAATTACCACCTGTCCATGAAGCTGAACTACCCCAACGAGTTCGATCTTTACCACGCTCAGCTTGAGGGACGAAGCAACCCCGGCTCCGACATCTTCATTCACGGCCGCGCCGTCTCCATTGGCTGCCTGGCTATGGGCGACGAGGCCATCGAGCAGTTGTTCGTGCTCGCCGCACATACCGGCCGGGAGAACATCCGGGTAGTCATCGCGCCCAACGATCCGCGCGAACTGCCGCTGAATCCGGACGATCCGGATCTGCCGGAATGGACCCCGGAGCTTTACGCAACGATCGAGCAGGCGGTACAGGAATTGGGACCACCCGTGACCGTGTCGGCCAAGGCGAGCTACCTGCCGCAGAATAAGGGCCGCCGGCAATAAGCCGCGCTCATCCTCACCGTGCGGGATTCAGGAAGCCGGCAGCAACCTGATCTCGCGCCAATGGTGCTCGAAGTCGTCGATGCGCTCTTCGGCACCGAATACCACTGTGTGCTTGAACACGCTCTCCACTGGCATGTGCCCGCGCCGGGGCGGAATGAAGCGCCAGTGCTGCACCGCCCCCAGCACCTGTTCATCCAGTTCCGGATAGCCGCTGCTGCGCAGCAATTCGACACGTTGTGCGCTGCCGTCGGTGCCGATGTGAATCAACACCACGACCACGCCCTGATGCCCGCGCATCTGCGCCTGCCGGGGATAGACGATCCTGGGGTTGATGTTCGCGATGGAGCCCGGCGAGATACCCAGCCCGCCATCGCCCGCCGGCCCATTTGAACCGTTTGCGATCAATTCGGGGGTTTGGCGGGAATAAGTGCGTGAACGCTCGGCGAAATCGTCCCGAAACTCCGGGACTTCAGGCTCCCTGGGCTTCGATGGCCGCTGGGGCGGACGATTCGGCTTTCGAACCGCCAGACGATCCGGCTGCTTGCGCGGCGGCTTGGTCTTGACAGGCTCCTGCGGCGCCGCTTTGGGAACCGGCTTGGGAGCCACGGGCTGCGGTGGCGAAACCGCAGCCTTCGGCTTCGACAAGGTGATCTCTAAGGGGGAACGCTGCCCGGAACCCTTAGTGCCGGGCTGCTGCTGACCGCGCTGGCCAATGAACACCACCAGCAGTAGCAGATGCACCACGACCGACAGCAGCAGCAGGCGGCGGAAGCGCCGATCGGCTGCCACAGACCAGGAAGGAGCGTCGCCCATGTCGGAGATTTAGATGAAGATCAGCGCATTACTTGGGGCAACAGGATGAGGCATTCTAGCAGACGGCACCTGCAAAATGTCGTCGCGCCGTCACGCTGGAATTCAGTCTGCGCCGCAGGCGGAGACTCACACCACGCCGAAGTAAAGATTCGCCTGAGTTTGACACATCTAGCGCAGCATCGTAGCCTCATGCGAGTCAGCCTCCTGCAGACTTCCACAGTGGCACGGAAATTCAGTACCCTGATTCCGGCAGACACTCATGGCGCTTGGATCGTGCTAGCGCCGCAACAAAAACCCGGAACTGCCACCCACCGAGAACACAACATGTCCTTGAGAGATTCATTTTTCTTTGCGGCCGGAATCGGCTTTTTGACCTTGGCAAAAGCCAAGAATTTTTTGCGCGGCTACTCAACGCCCAAGCCGTTCGATCTTTCAGACACAGAGAAATGCATCAACTACGACTTTAGAGCGGTCAATGATTGGCTGCGCAACTTGGACGGTTACTCAAACGGATCCTATTCAGTGGCAGGCAAGAACATATTGGAACTGGGCCCGGGGTCGGACCTCGGTATCGGCCTCACCCTTCTCGCCAAAGGCTGCGCCCAATATAACGCCTGTGACGTCAACAACCTGGCTACAAGTGCTCCGGATTCCTTCTACGAAGCTTTATTCCACAAGTTGAAAGCCACTGAGCCCGACACGGACGTGGAGTTTCTCAAGCGGGAACTAGCCACTCAAAAAGCGGGAAAGCCTTCCAAACTGAACTACGTGGTTCGACCGGATTTCGACTTGATTGCCGCCTTTGGTAAAGCGTCGATAGACTTGGTATTCAGCCTCGCGGCCTTCGAGCATTTCGACGACATCGACACGACCATCGCCCAATTGAGTGAGGTCTGTAAGCCGGGGGCAGTCGTCGTTTTGGACATCGATCTTCAGACCCACTCGCGCTGGATTCGAGAGAAAGATCCCAACAACATTTACCGATACCCCAAATTCCTTTACGACCTCTTTTGGTTTCGCGGCATTCCCAATCGCAAGCGCCCGTATCAATACCGTGAAGCCCTCGAGCGTCATGGCTGGACTGACATTTCAGTCAAACCCCTGAAAACCACTAAGGCGACCCAGAGCAGTTATTCAGGCGTGCACAGCGAGTTCAGGGACCCATGCAATCAGATGGATTGTCTGACCGTTCTGGTGTGCGCCAGGAAGCCGTGACGTATGCTTGGGGAAACACCCGATTCCTAACCACCGAGCGCTCTTTCCTGGAGCGATATTTTCGGCATGGGGCGCGAGTCGCAGCGGTACACTTTCTACTCGGGATTTCCCGCAGCACAACTGAGTCATAAGACCCGAAACCGCGCGACATAAAAATCCAATCAAATGATTTAGATAACAAACTTTCTGGCATTGGATTGGCATAGGCAATGGGTTGGATACGGACAACCCAGGAGTCTCCATGAAATCCACTCTCACCCTGTTCGCCATCTTCGCCCTACCCTTCATCACCGCCGCCTGCTCGCCTCAAGCGCCGGAAAACTCCGAAACGGAGGAGCGCATCGCCATCTGCAAGAACGTGATGAAGCGTTACATCGTCGAGGCCAAAACCTACGAACGGGACCGCGAGCGCCTGATTGGCAGCTGCCACATGACCCAGATGGAGCGCACCCTGGAACAATGGCAATGCGTCCTTTCGTCCATGGAGAAAGGTCAGAAATATGTGGATGCCTCGGACAAGTGCGGCAAAAAGCCGCCTAAGTCCTAGTGCCCGCCCCGGAGCTGGCGAGCGACCTATGGGAGCCGCTTTGGGGTGAGCTGGGCTAGGAAGCAGTTGCAAGCGATCGGCGTGTTCCTGACACAGGATCGCAGGAAGATTTCGGCCAGCTGAGCATTTACCGACAGATGCAGCACAAGCACATTCTAGCGACGCTCGCCCTCCTGCTCCTGGAAACCTTGTCGGCGTGCGCGACACTGCCTGGCAAGGTCACGGAATCGGTCGACAAGCGGCGAGTCGAATACGTTCTCACGCGTCACGGCACGCCTCCGGTGGTATTCGAAAATGGCCTCGACGGGCGTCTGGATTGGTGGGCCGAGGTCTATCCGGTCATCGCAAAGGAACGCACGGCCTTTGCCTACAATCGCCCGGGCTATGGTGACAGCGATAGGGTGGACACACCGCGAGACGGCATGCACGTGGTTGAGGAACTACGCAGCCTGCTGCGCGGCAAGGACCTGAAACCGCCCTATGTGCTGGTCGGACATTCCCTGGGCGGGCTGTACCTGCAGTGGTTCGCCCGGCGCTACCCGGATGAAGTGGAGGCGCTGATCCTGGTCGACTCGACCCACCCCGAGCAACTAAAAGGCCAGGGGGCCCCCGAACACTGGCCCGCCTGGGTGCGCTGGGGCATCTTGATGCTGACTTCGGACATGGGCCACGCGGAACTCGAGGGCATCGATGCGACCGGCGAGGCCGTGCTTGCCCTGCCGACACTGACAAACAAGCCGGTGATCATCCTGAGCGCAGCGGAACCGATGAGCGAGACCTCGGACCTGGCGAAGGATGCCAACGCTAAGCGCAAGGATCTGGCCCGGCTTTACCCCGGCGCCACCCAGGTCTGGGTGGACAGCGGCCACGGAATTCCCCTCGAGAAGCCCGAAGCCGTGATTGAGGCCATCCGTTCCGTCATGCAGGTCAAAACGCCTATTGTCCCTGGCGCTCCTGGCAGGCCCGCGGCGGCTGGCGGCTGACGCACACAGACGTTTACCATTGCATGACATTGAGCCCACTAGAATCCGACCCCATGGACCGCGACTTTGTTGAACACTTTGCCAGAGACTGGATCGAGGCTTGGAACGACCACGATCTGGACCGCGTCCTCGCTCACTACACCGAGGATTTCGTCATGCATTCGCCCTACATCCGGCAATTGGCGGGAGTCGCCGAGGGACGCCTGCAAGGAAAACAAGCAGTAGGTGATTACTGGCGCAAGGCGCTGGAGCGCATGCCCGATCTGCGGTTCGAATTGATCTGTGCGCTGGCCGGGGTCTCCAGCATCACCCTGCATTACCGGGGCGCCGGCGGCAGTCTAGCCGCGGAGGTTTTCCATTTCACACCGGACGACCTGGTGCATACCGCTTACGCCCATTACGCGGTTTGACCCCAGCACCCCATAGGTTTGCTCACGCCGGGCTCAGTGCGCCGCCGCCGGGTCCGATGCCAGGCGGGCCGCCTCGCGGCTGTGGTCCTGGCCCAGCAACAGATACACCGCCGGCACCACGAAAAGGGTGAACAAGGTGCCGATGGCGATGCCCGTAGCGATCACCAGCCCCATGTTGAAGCGCGACACGGCGCCGGCGCCACTGGCCATGATCAGGGGCAACACGCCCAGCACCATGGCGGCGGTGGTCATCAAAATGGGCCGTAAACGAATCCCGGCGGCCATCTCCACCGCCTCGCGCTTGCTATGGCCCTGCCGCTGCAGGTTGTTGGCGAACTCCACGATGAGGATGCCGTGCTTGGAGATCAGGCCCATCAAGGTAACCAGGCCCACTTCAGTGTAGATGTTGAGGGTCGCTTCGCCGATTCCCAGGGCGATGAAGATCAGCGCCCCGGCAATGGACATGGGCACCGACACCAGAATGATGAGCGGGTCGCGGAAGCTCTCGAACTGCGCCGCCAGGGCCAGGAAGATGATGATGAGGGCGAACAGGAAAGTCAGCAGAAAGCCCGAGGACTCCTGCACCATCTGCCGCGACAGGCCCGCGTAGTCCACCGAAAATCCGGCCGGCAAGGTTCGGGCGGCCAGGTCCTTGAGGTAGCCGAGGGCATCGCCCAGGGCCACGCCGGGAAACGGTACGCCGGAGATGGTGGCGGAGTTCATCTGCTGGAAGTGGTTGAGGGACTGCGGCACGGTCTCGGTGCGAATCGAGGCGATGGTGGAGAGCGGCACCGACTGCCCGCTGGCGCTGCGCACGTAGTAGTCGCCGAGTTGGCCCGGATTCAGGCGGAAACGCTGCTGCACCTGCGGTATCACCTTGTAGGAGCGACCGGACAGACTGAAGTAATTGACGTAGCCGCCACCCAGCATGGAAGCGAGCGAGCCGCCCACGTCCTGCATGTTCAGCCCCAGCAGTGCCGCCTTGTTGCGGTCGATCTCCACCCGCGCCTGGGGCTGGTCATACTTGAGATCAGAATCGACGAAGATGAACATGCCGCTGTTCTGCACATCCTGCAGGAACTGGCGCGAAACTTCATTCAGGCGCGAAAAGGGCTCGGTGGTGCCGATGGCGAACTGCACCGGCAGGCCGCTGGTGCCGGGCAAGGGCGGCGGCTGGAACACCGCCACCTTGACCCCGGCGACGCCGTCCACCTGCGCCTGCAGTTCCGGCTGCAACACCTTGGTGGTCTTCTCCCGCTCGTCCCAGGGCTTGAGCACCATGCCTGCGATGGTCTGGCCCGGCATGTCCAACTGGAACACATGGTCGTTCTCGGGGTGCGACACGAATTTCTCGTAGACCTGGGCCGAATACTTCAGGCGCTGCTTGAGGGTCGCGTCCGGCGCGGCGGTGAGCATGGTGATGAGCACGCCCTGGTCCTCCTCCGGGGCCAGTTCGCTGCTGGCGGCGGCATACAGGAAATAGATGCTACCCAGCACAATCACGGCAAACACCGCCGTTACCGGCAGGAAGTTCAGGGTACCGTGCAGCATCCGGGTATAGCGCAGGTGCAGCCATTCAAAGGCGCGGTCGATGAAATCCACCAACCGCTCCTCCCATCCGCTGCGGTCGCGCACATGGGGCTTGAGCAGGCGCGAGCACATCATGGGCGAGAGGGTCAGCGCCACCACTGCCGACACGGTCACCGCCCCCACCAGGGTGAAGGCGAACTCGGTGAACAGCGCCCCGGTCAGCCCGCCCTGGAAGCCGATGGGCACATACACCGCCACCAGCACGATGGTCATGGCGATGATGGGGCTAGCCAATTCCCGAGCGGCCTGTAGGGCCGCTGGCACTGGTTGCATGCCTTCTTCCAGATGGCGGTTGACGTTCTCCACCACGATGATCGCGTCATCCACCACCAGGCCGATGGCCAGCACCAAGGCCAGCAGGGTGAGCAGGTTCACGGAGAAGCCGAACATCAGCATCATGGTGAAGGTGCCCACCAGGGACAGGGGAATTGCCACCACGGGAATGATCACCGAGCGCGGCGAACCGAGGAAGGCGAACACCACCAGGCTGACGATGAGCAGGGCTTCCACCAGGGTGTGGATCACCTCGTCGATGGAACTGTCGACGAACTTGGTGGAGTCATAGACGATCTTGCCGGTCAATCCCTGGGGCAGCTGCGCCTCGATATCGGGGAATGCGGCCCGCACCCCGCTGACCACGTCCAGCAGGTTGGCGCCCGGCGCCACCTTGATGCCGATGTACACCGCGTCCTGGCCGTCGAAGGCGACGCTGGATTCGTAGTCGTCCGCCCCCAGGCTCACCTTGGCCACATCCTTCAGGCGGATGAAGGCGCCGTCCTTCTGCTTCAGCACCAGGTTCTCGAACTCCTCCACCGAGTGCAGGCTGGTGGAGGCGGTCAGGTTCACCTGGACCATCTGCCCCTTGGTGTTGCCGATCCCGGAGAGGTAGTCGTTCTGCGCCAGGGCGGTACTCACGTCCGCCGCCGTCAGGCCGTAGGCCGCGAGCCTGCCGGGATCCAGCCAGGCACGCAGGGCAAAAAACTTGCTGCCCAGCAGTTCCGCGGTCTGCACGCCTTTCACCACCTGCAGCTTGGGCTGCACGACGCGCAGCAGGTAGTCGGTGATGCTGTTGGACGGCAGCACCTTGCTGGCAAAGCCGATGTACATGGCGTCGATGGTCTCGCCGATCTCCAGGGTCAGCACCGGCCGCTGGGTCTCCGGCGGCAACTGGTTGAGCACCGAGTTGACCTTGGTGTTGATCTCATTGAGCGCCTTGTTGGAGTCGTAGTTCAACCGCAGCGTGGCCTTGATGGTGCTGACGCTGCTCTGGCTGGTGGAACTGAGGTAGTCGATGCCATTGGCCTGGGCGATGACATTCTCCAAGGGCGTGGTGATGAAGCCCGCCACCAGTTCGGAGTCCGCGCCGTAGTAGGTGGTGGTCACCGTCACCACGGCATTTTCGGTATGCGGATACTGCAAGACCTGCAAACTGGCCAGGGACCTGAGGCCCAGCACCAGCAGCAGCAGGCTCACCACCGTGGCCAGTACCGGGCGCTGAACGAAGATATCGGTGAACTTCATGGCGCCAACCCCTACTCGTCAGACGGCTGCGGGGCCGGGTCATTGCCGGGCGGATTGGTGTTGTCAACCTTGACCGGGGTGCCGTTGCGCAGCTTCATCTGGCCGGAGGTGACTACCTGCTCCCCTTCCTTGACGCCCTCCAGTATGGCCACCTGATCGCCGCGAGCGTCGCCGGTCTTGACGAAGTTCTGCTTGGCCACGAGTTTCGGCTGGCCTTTGTCATCGCGGCCCTCTTCCACCAGTTTGAACACCGTCGCACCATAGGGATTAAAGGCGATGGCCGTGCGCGGCAAGGTCAAATGGCGCCTGGGCTCGCCCACGGTGAGGGATACCTGCGCATACATGCCGGGCAGCAGCCGTTGTTCGGGATTGGGCAACTGGGCGCGGACCTGCACATTGCGCGTGTCGCCCTCTACCTTGGGATTGACCACGATCACCTCGCCCCGGAATGCCTGCCCCGGATAGGCGTCGGTCCGCACATCCACGGACTCTCCCGGGCGCAGGTCCCCCAATGCCTGCTGCGGCAGCAGGAAGTCAACGAAGATGGGGTCCAGGGCCTGGAGCGTCACCACGGCGGTGCCGGCTTCCAGGTACTGGCCCGGGTCCACCAGGCGCACACCCAGGCGACCGGCGAATGGCGCGCGGATGGTCTTCTTGTTCAGCAATGCCTGCTGCTGGTTGGCGTTGGCGACGGCCTGTTCCAGATTGGCGGCATCCGTATCCAGCACCTGCTGGCTCACGGCCTTGACCTTGAACTGCTCCTGATCGCGGCGATAGGTGATGCGGGCCAGCTCGGCGGCGGCCTGCAGCGACTGCAGCCGGGCGATGTCGTCCTGGGCGCGCAGCTGCACCAGGGGCGTTCCGGCCTTGACCTCCTCGCCCTGCTGGAAGCGGATGTCCTCGACAATGCCCGCCACCTCGGCGCTCAAGTCCGCCCCGCGCAACGCGCGCACGGTGCCCACCGCCTCGCGGCGCTGGGTCCACTCGCTGTAGACCGCCTGCGTAGCGGACACCGTCTGCGGCGGATTGCCCTGGGCGCTCATGAATTCCTTGATCATGCGTCCTTTGAAGCTGATGAAGCCGAAAACGGCGCCCAGCACCAGGGCAACGAGCACCAGCATGATGAGCATGCGTTTGATCATGGTTGGTTTCCAGTCCTTAAGGGTCCTGCGGGCGAATGAGCATCAGGGTTGTGCGATCAGCACGCCGCATGGAATTTGCACGAAAGCTCAATCCGGAACCGCAGGCGCGGCCAGGCTAAGGGCCGGGTCGGCGCGGTTCCACCAGCCGCCGCCCAGAGCCTGGAACAGGGCCGCCGTATCCGCCAGGCGCGCCGCTTCCGCCTGCACGCGGCCGATGCGCGACTGCTGGTAATCGCTCTGCGCCTTGAGGGTGGAGAGATAGCTGATTGCGCCGGTGGCATACTGGGCCTGGGCCAGTTGCCAGGTCTCTGACGCCGACTGTTCCGCGGCCTGCTGGGCCGCCAGGGTGGCGGCATCGTTCTGCAGGGCGCGCAGGGTATCCGCCACATTCTGCAGGGCCTGGAGCACCGTGCTGCGGTACTGGGCCGCGGCCTGCTCGTAGGCGGCGATCGCCGCCTCCCGTTTGTGGAAGAGTTCGCCGCCGTGGAAGACCGGCTGCAGGATGTTCAGCCCTGTATTCCAGATGCCGCTGCCCGGCATGAACAGATCGCCCATCTTTGTGGCGATGGTGCCGGCGCTGGCCTCGAGGGTGAAGTCCGGCAGCAGGTGGGCCGTCGCAACGCCGATCTGGGCGCTGGCGGCATGCAGCAGGGACTCCTGGGCGCGCACGTCAGGCCGCTGCTCCACCAGTTTCGACGGGAGGCTCAGCGGCAGATCCTGGGGCAGACGCAGATCGCTGAGATTGAACTGGGCGGCCAGGTCGTCGCTGGGAAAATCCCCCGCCAGCACCCGCAAGGCATGCCTGGCTTGGGCCAGCTGCTGGCGCAGCGGCGGCAGGCTGGCCCGGGTCTGCTCCAGGGCCGTGCGTTGGGAGAGCAGATCCAGCTGCGAAGCCGCGCCCAGATCCACCTGCCTCGCGATGAGGTCCAGTTGCTGTTGCTGCGCTGCCATGACCTCTTCGGTCGCGGCGATCTGGCCACGCAAAGAGGCTTCGCGTATGGCCGTAGTCGCCAGGTTGGAACTCAGGCTGAGGACGGCGCCCTGCAACTGGTACTGCTGGTATTCGGCCTGGGCGTTGAAGGCCTCGATGGTGCGGCGGATGGCGCCGAACACGTCCAGAGTGTAGGACACCTTCACCGACGCGTTATAGAGGGTGAACGTGGTCCCGCTGAAATTGGGATTGCCGAACAGGGCGCCGGCGGTCTTTTGGCGTAACCCGTTGCCATTGGCGGAAATAGAGGGAAACAGGCCGCTCTCCTCCGCGACGGCGTTCTCGCGCGCCTCGCGCAGGGCCGCGCTCGCCGCCTGCAGGTCGGGGCTGCGCTTTAGCGCCTTTTCGATGAGACGGTTCAGGGCCGGCGAGCGGAACAGCCGCCACCATTCCCCCGGCACATCCTTGCCTTGCAGCAGCTTCTGGCGGATTCCGTCGCTGGCCACTGCGGCGCCGTCCTGTTTGCCCTCCGCCACATAGCCCTTCGCCTCGGGTGCTTGCGGCCGCTCGAAGTCGGGGCCGAGGGTACAGCCTGCCAACAGCAAAGACAGCGACAAAGCGAAGCCCAGGCGTGCAAAGTGCCTGGGGCCGCCGTCGGCCGTTCGGTCAGACAAGGGGGCTGGGTAGCGCCAAGAGATGGGTCGGGTAGAAACGGGAGTGCCCCTGGTTGGATCGCCTGGACGAATTCAAGCATAGTCTATGCTTTAATGCAACGAAACGGTATCGTTTCATTTACAAACCCTGCTGAGTATGAGAGAAATAGCGCCATCCCCCACCTCCCTGCCGGAGCTTCCGCGCGTCCATTGGTCATGAACAAAGCAACCGGCACCGGCGGCCGTCCTACGCGGGAAGAATCCGAGCAACTCTCGCTGCGGATCATCCAGGTCGCCCACCGTCTGATGCTGGAACGCGGATATGCCGCCACCAGCATCGAAGCCATCGCCCGCGCCGCGGGCGTGGCCAAGCGCACCCTGTATGACCGGTTTCCCGACAAGCGCGCCCTGTTCGCGGCCATCCTGCAACATCGGTTGGAGCTCAACCTGTTTCCCGGGTTGGAACAGGCCGCCTCGGAAACCCGCGATATCGAACAGGCCTTGAAATCCATCGGCAGCCATTTGCTGGCCGTGGCCCTCACCGAGGACGCCATCGCCATGCGCCGCCTCATCACCGCCGAAGCCGGCCGCTTTCCGGAACTGCAGACGGTCCTGTACGAACAAGGGTTTTCCAGGCTGGCCGCGTGCATCGAAGAGATCCTGATGCGTGGCGTGAAGAGCGGGGAACTTGCCATCGAAGACACTGGCTTCGCCGCCGAACAGTTCATCCACATGGTCCACGGGCCGGTTCAGTGCCAGGCGACCCACGGCGTCAAGTCGTGTGCGGTGAACGAACAGCGGGCTTATATGGCCAAAGTGGTAGACCTGTTCCTGAACGGCTGCAGGCCGACCCAAAGGCTATAAGGAGGCTTGAATGAGCGCTGCCCCCTCCAGGAATCGGGGTTGGGCTCGAATGCGAGGGTTTTGACTCCGGACTGCTCTTAATTGTGGTTATGTGTACCCCAAAGCAGTGCTTGGAGACTAGGAAGACAGCGTGTTCCCCGAATTATGCAACTGCGAGACAACTAGGGACGCAGCCAAAATCAGCCAAAGAGCCGTAAACGCGAGATACGGTGCCCAAGGATGCCTTTCGGCGCAGGCACACAAGCAAAAATAACCCCTATCCAGACGATTGCTCTGAAACATCGCCTGACATCCCAATCCAAAGAATGTCAACACAACCACTGCTGATACCAGCCGGAGAAAGCGATGCCCGAAGAAATTCAGGGCGAAATTCATGTTGACGTACAAAAGCGCCGTAAGTAATGGGTACCAGTGCCGCCGATGCGGCGCCTCGCAACCCCAAAGAGCCGCGAAAGCAGCAGCAAAGAACAGATACCGCTCATGCATGCCGCTGGAGAATGCAAAGAAACCGGTAGCGGAAACCACTGTTAGCCCCAGAACATATTGCCTGCTAGTGTTGCGGAATGCCGAAATCATCAAGGCAAGACTTAGGATCGAATAGCTTAGTAGCCCTAGCTTGCGTGGTGTCGCGAGGTCAACAAGCCACCCTGGAAAGCAATCTGATGACAGAACGCTCAGATCGTGCGGCTGCATACTCTTACCGACTACGAGGTACCAGAGATTGGCTGCGTCAATCGTCGAAAATGGATAGAGGCTAAGGTTTCCCCAGTAAGCGCGTCCCAGCGCATCGAAAACGTCAGCTCCAGCTAGTGCGAAAGGCAAGAACCCTAGCGCGATGATTGCTATCGCAATAAGCGCCCCAAGTACCTGCTGACGGAAATGCCTCAAGGCCAGACCTGCGATCACAGGAACGACGACGATGGATTGCATCTTGGTAAGGAGCGCAACCACCAGCCACGGCAAGGCCCAAACGGCACGCGCTCTTTCTGTCGCAGAGGTAACTGCGAAGTAGGCGGGCAAGATAGGCAGGAGATCAACCTGCCCCCAAATAGGGCCATTCGCCAGGAGCGCGGGGTTAAAAACCGCTAACCAAAATAGTCCTGATTGCTGGGGCGCTTCACCGAGCTGCGCTAATCGGCGTCCGACCAAATCGACGAAAGCGAGTTGGCAGAGAAGTGTCGGAAAGGTCACGACTACTTTGATCAGCATGCTGTTCTGAGGCGTTATGCCGATGGCGCTAAAAGTCCAGGCCACCAGCCTTAGCCAGTGAAGCAGGAGCGGGGGGTAATTCGCGCTCAATCCCTGATAGCCAGCTGTCTGGAACTCCAAGATCCAACTGTGCCAGAATTCGTTATCTATCGGATCGCTTTTGCCGAACAAGCACAGCAGCATGGCCCCTGCAGACAACCAAATCCCCAGCCGCCACGGCCTGTCCACTGGCCCACTTACTGGCGTAAGCGGAGCCTTTAACGCTTGGTTTTCGCTTGCCCCCACTGATCCGCGATAGCCGCGCAACAGAAGCGCCCAGCGAAAGGTCAAGTAACTCGGCTCAAATGGCTTACGAAAAATAGGAACTCTGCTCTCAGACATGCGGATATCGATATAGCGGTTGCGTGCAGCAAATACGCCCGCGATATCGCGGCAACCGCCTCGGGGCATACTTTCGGCATTCATTAATCAGCTTCGCGCAACTAGACTCAAGTAGGATGCGACGGGCTCTTCAGGTATGTTGACATCTGAAATTAAATGGCTTTGCAAGGCTTTTGATCCGTAAAGTCACTTACCCTTGACACCCGACAGAGATAATTCGCCAACCTTGTCCGAAGCTGTGGAAGCACCAGAAACCGGCCCCAAACCGCCTGCCAAGAAGCCGCCCAAACCGCGTAAGAAGCGCGCGTCCGGCAAAAAGAAGGCGACCGCGAAGACCGCGAAGCGCCGCGACTGGAGACATCTGACGACCCTGGGCGTCGAAATCGGCGCATTGCTGCTGGCAGGCTTGATCGCCAGCATCGCGGCACTCGGACATGCCGCCGAGTGGTTCAGCGGCACCGGATTCTGGGCCAATCTCTTGCCATTTGCCGGCACCGTCCTGGCCCTGGCTCTGGCGTTTGCCCTGCTTTTGTGGCTATGGTTGCGGCTGCGTGCCCGTTTGCGGGAACGCTTGATGCCTTTGCCGGCAATCCTCGCGGTCCTGATCGGGATCGGCGCCGGATGGTTTGCTTTCAAGGACGGGTTCCGCCACGAGGTGGCGAATCTGCGCACCCTGGTGGGCGGCACCCAGGAAGCGGAGCGAAACACCATCGCTCATCAGGTCTACGCCTCCTACCGGCGCTCCGACCTGGGGTCCCTGCAGCGTATCATCGAGCGCGCGCAGATCTACATTCCCACCATCGAGGAGGCGGCCCGCCTCAATCAGGTGGATGCCGAGGTGCTGGTGGGAGTCGGCGCGGCGGAGTCTTCCTTCTATCCCCGGGACAGCAAGGACGGCGGCAAGGGCTTGTTCCAGATCACCGCCCCGCCCCGCATCGCCCTGGACCAGACCAAGCAGCACCTGCGCGTCGCCAATCTGGACATGCTCAACCAGCGCCACAACATCTTCGTGGCGGCGGCCACCTTCCGCCATTATCTGGCGGAAATGCGCGACGATCTGTTCCTGGGCCTGTTGGCCTACAACATCGGCCCGCGTAACGGCGGCCTGTTGTCCATCATGCGCCAGTACGGGGCGCGCGACTTCGTCACCATCCAGCCCTATTTGCAGAACCTTCCCCGCGACTATCCAATCCGCGTCCTCACCGCCTCCCTCGCCTACCGGCTGTGGAGCCGGGAGGGCAAACTGCCGCGCTACGAGGAGGGCGGCAACGCCATGCATATCCAGGGCATCGGCATTCCGGGCCTGGAAATCGGCCAGGGCAGATCGATTGTGGCGGGCGATAACCGGCTTGCCGACAAAGCCCGCTGAAGCAAACCGTTCAGGCTCCGCCGTCGAGGCGACGGCCGTTTGCGCCATTGACCTCGCTGGGCCGGGGCATAACAATGGACCTCCCCGTCGCCACGGAGGTCCCGGCGCCATAGCCAGTCGCACTTTTTCGCCCGCACTTCGCATAGCCCGGCCATCCCTCGCCACCTTGAGCCTGCTATTGGCCCATCCGCCTGCAGTCCATGCATTACCGGCTTACACCATCACCGATCTGGGCACCCTGGGCGGTTCCAGCAGCGGCGCCAGTGACCTGAACGAATCCGGTCAGGTGACCGGGTCCAGTTCGACGCTCTCGGGCAAGACCCACGCCTTCCGCTATGGCGACAGCACCGGCATGGAGGATCTCGGCGTAGCGCCGCGCTTTCTGGCCAACGACACCAGTTATGGTTCCGCCATCAACGTAGACGGACAGGTCGTCGGCCGCAGCGAAAACGTCGATCGTGGCGGCGGCAGCGTGGCCTTCCGGTTCAGCGACGGCGCGGGAATGATCAACCTCACCGACAGTCATTGCTCAAGCCTGGAGACGTGCCTTGGCGCCGCCTTCGGCATTAGCAGCGGCGGACAGGTGGTCGGTTGGGAGTATTCCAGCGCCAGGCGGCGGGCGGTCCTTTACACCGATGGCGCCGACAAAGGCTATTTCGGAACCGTGCCCGGCGACGACCAGGGACAGGCCAACGCCATCAACGATCACGGCCAGGTAGCCGGCTGGAGCCATCTGGAATCCCTGGGCACCGCCCTCGACCGCCATGCCTTTCGCTACACCACAGGCCTGGGGCTAGTCTATCTGGGCACCCTGGGCGGCTCGATCAGCGCCGGGGGCCAGACCTCGCTAGGCGCGCCGGTCAGGGCGGCGAATTCGCTCAATCAGTCCGGCCAGGTCACCGGCGCCAGTTCCAGCCCGAGCGAGCGCTGGCACGGCTTTCTCTACAGCGACGGCAAGGGCATGGAAGACCTGGGCGTGCTGGCCGGGGACGACTCGAGCGAAGGCCGCGACTTCAATGACAGCGGCATCGTGGTTGGGACCAGTTGGAACTCCAATGGCGGCCCCAAGCACCCTGTGCTCTGGTCTCGGCCAGGCTGCCCGGAATCCTTGAACGACGCGGAAGGCATCCGCGACAGCGGCTGGGTTCTGGGCGACGCCGCCGCGATCAAGAACAGCGGCCAGATCGTCGGCGCGGGACGCAATCCCGCCGGCCAATCCCACGCCTTTCGCATCACGCCGACCCGCACGGATGCCCGGGCGAATTGCAACGGCGCTGCACCGGCTCCAACCTCGGCGCCCTCGCCTTCAACCCCGCCAGGCACGGGCCCATCGACCGACACGCAAGGCGCGCCATCCCCTATCTCTCCGAAGGATTGGAAAACCGTGCGTCCGGTTGGAACCTGCGCCAGCAAGTCCTGCCGGAAGCAGCTGACCCACTTGGGCAAACGTTTGACACGCCGTGCGCTCCAGGCAATCCGCACGCAAAGCGCGGCCGACAAGGCTCTTGCGCGGGTGGGCCAGGTTGGGCCTGACCAGGTTACAAAGGCGCAGCACAGCGCCGACCTGAAGCAGGCTAGAGCCGATAACGCTCGGGCCAAGTTTGATACGACTGTCGCGGAAATCCAGGCCTCGAACGATGGATAAGACGGGCGCGCTGGACTCTCAAAAAGGGCCCAGCGCGAAATAGCTTTAATAAGTCAATCGTCCACTGCCAGCCGGCTGCGCACGCTGATTCGGAAGTTGTCGTAACGCGCGGTGTAATTGGCGCGCAAGTTGGTCGCAGAGTCAGGGCGCGCCTGAACGACAAAAGAGCCTCGGGTGAAGCTGTTGTATCCTGTTAGAGTGGTCAACGCCCCGTGAGGCACGCTCCCCAGAAGATCGTCATTCACAAAATAAAGGGTTCTCTGCTGGCGAAAGTCTAGAACAACCTTTAAGTGATACCACTTGTTGAAGCTGAACCCTTTGGCAAACGTAGGTATGGGGTCGCTACCCCTGCCATCCTCTGCATTGAAAGCCCAGACTCGTCCATCCGAGGTCAATTGCATCTCTCCGAGCGTCGCACCAATGTCAGTCTTTGCAACCAAAGTCATCGAAAAAAACTCTCCAACCGTAGGAGGCCGCCGGGTATCCAACATCATGTCCGCCTCAACGACCGCGAAAGGCCTGCCGGATGTAGATGTAATTGTGATTGGCGGATCTATGGGATGCCGATAGGAGCCGATTGTGTCGTATGGAAAGAAGATTGAACTGGAAAAGTCCGTGGGATCTGGGAAAACAGGCAAACCGATAAGCTCGCCGCCCAAAACCTCGATGGCCTGACTTCCCGATTTCGCCTTGCGATCAGTGACTTTGGCGGCAACTGCATTTAACGACACGTCTCCAGTTGGAGGAGGCAAAGGCACTGTTGACCCTGTCCATCCATCCTTGTTTACTAGCACATCGCCCGCCGCAAATACTGGCGCTTCAAATCCTGTCGAGTACAGGGTTTCCGCTCGTGCCCCCGTGCCCGCACTCAATGCCAGGGCCGCGAGGATCAGTGCAAAAATGCCGTTGCCTATGAATGGTGTGTGAGTCTTCATGTTCGCCTCGTTGTCGATGCCTGCAACCGCGCTCTTCCCTGAAGACGCTGGCCATTGCCAAGCTAATTCGTGAATGCCGACCCTCCTGGGCAGGCGCGCATAACCCCAAAGAACCCTTTATGCGCGGGTGCAGACTAACGGGACGGTTCTTACAGATGACTTACAGATTTCAGAAATAAGACGTGCCACTTGTGTCTAAGGGCAAGGATCGGGGATGGAGACTGGGCGCTCACCTTGAAGAGGCCAATCCGACCAACAGCTATTCGCGCCACAGTCCAGGGTCCAGGGTCAGTGCGCTTTCTTTCAAGTCGAGCGCATCCAGCCGCTGCACCAGCTTTAGTGACCGATGCAGGGAGAATTGATAGGCGCTGGGGCCGGCATCGCTTTCTGATTCCGCGCAATGGCTGCCGCCTGACATACAGGCCGACGGCATCAAGCGCCGGCGTCTGTCTACCCGTGGCGTCTTGATGTTATGATGCCTCCGAAGCCGCGCGCTCCGCGGCTCTAACAAGGACGGAACCGCGTTCAGTGGTTCACACATGCACCCAACAGCAACGGCATCACATCCATGATCCTCGCGGTGCTCAACCAAAAGGGCGGGGTTGGCAAGACCACCCTGTCCGTGAACCTGGCTGCCGCCATGGCGCTCGCAGGTGAACGCATCCTGCTGATCGACGCCGACCCCCAAGGCAGCGCCCTGGACTGGCAAGCGGCACGCAGCGACGAAAGCCTGTTCCCCGTCGTGGGCATGGCCAAGCCCACCCTGCACAAGGACATACCCAAACTCGCCGCCGATTACGCGCACACCCTCATCGATGGCCCGCCGCGGGTCAACGACCTGGCAAAGTCCGCCATCCTGGCGGCGGATGTGGTGCTCATTCCGGTTCAGCCCTCGCCCTACGATGTCTGGGCCGCCGACGAAATCGTCAAACTGATTCAGGAAGTCAGCCTGTACAAGGCGTCACTGCGCAGCCTCTTCGTCGTGACCCGCAAGATCGGCAACACCGCCATTGGGCGTGATGTGGCCGATGCACTGAAAGGCTATCCCTTTCCCTTGGCCGATACGGCGATAGGCCAAAGAGTGGTGTTCGCCGAAAGCGCCGCCCGCGGCCTCTCCGTGATGGAAGCCGAACCGAAAGGCAGCGCCGCCCGTGAAATTCTCAAACTCGTCAACGAACTGATGGAGCCCTGACCATGGCCAAAAAGACCGTCACCATCTCGCGCAAACCCTCCGGCGCCGGCGAGGAAACCACGGCTGCGGAAGGATTGAACGCCTTGCCTCCCGGAATGGAATCCGCAGCGGCAGAAAGGGGGGAGCCGCCGGAACAAACAGCCATAAGCTCCGAAGTTTGCGACGGGCCAGGCCCCGTAGGCCGCGCCGTCTACAACACGGTGTACTGCGTATCCTACGGCGTGGTGTTCAGCGCGCTGATGATCGGCAAGCTGATCCCAGGAAGCGGCCTGATCGGCCGCGCCATGCGGGACGGCGCTGGATCGGCGCGTCAGGACTTCGACGAGCGAAACGAGGCGGCGGAAAATTCGGCGCTGGAACCCGCGAGCGCCTGATCGACGGCCCTCGTTGCGCTCAGTGTGCGTAGAGACCGCTAACCACGAAATTGCATTTTTTCCCGACCGCTAAGGGTCTCGATCGGCAGAACCACAGGGGAGGCCCTTTCTGGTCCCCGCAGCCACAGTTCATGAGCAGGAACTCCGTCAGATGTGCTTCATCTTGATGTTCAGGATGCGCACCCGGTAGGCGATCTGGCGGGGGGTCATGTTGAGCAGGCGCGCGGCCTTGGCCTGCACCCAGCCCGCCTGTTCCAGGGCGGCGATCAGTTGTTCGCGCTCGTCCATGCCTTCGATGTTGAAGTCCACCGGGGCGGCATTGGCGGTCACCGGGGCGATCTGATCTTCGAGGCCGGTGAGGGCGATCACATCGCGATCGATGATGCCGTTAGGGCTCATGATGGCGGCCCGCTCCAGGCAATTCTCCAACTCGCGCACATTGCCCGGCCAATGATGGCGCATCAATACCCGGATGGCGCTTTCCTTCAACTCCAGGATGCTCCCCCCCTGCTGCTTCGAAATGCGCCCGAGCAGAAACTGTGCGAGTTCCGGTATGTCCTCCAACCGGTCGCGAAGCGGCGGGGTATTGATGGGCATCACGTTAAGCCGATAGTACAGGTCCTCGCGGAAGCGCCCGGCTTCCACTTCCTCTTCCAGGTTCTTGTTGGTGGCGGCGATGATGCGCACGTGCACCTTCAGGGTGTGGGTGCCACCCACCCGCTCGAACTCTCCTTCCTGCAGCACGCGCAGCAGTTTCGCCTGGAAGGACAGGGAAATCTCGCCGATCTCGTCCAGGAACAAGGTGCCGTGGTTAGCCAGTTCGAATCGCCCCTTACGCTGGCTGATGGCGCCTGAGAAAGCCCCTTTCTCGTGCCCGAACAACTCGGACTCCAACAGATTGTCGGGAAGCGCGGCACAGTTGAGCTTGATGAAGGGGCCGCCCGCGCAGGCGGAGTTGTAATGGATGGAATTGGCGATGGCCTCCTTGCCGGTGCCGGATTCGCCGCGGATCAGCACCGTGGTGTTCCACTTGGCCACCTGCCGCACCCGTTCGAACACCTTGAGCATGGCCGGAGTGTGGCCAATGATGTTCTCGAAACCGTAGTTCTTGCGCAGGCTCTGCTTGAGTTGGTCGCGCTCCTCGGTCAAGTCGCGCTGCTGCTGCTCCAGCTTGCGCAGCAAGCCCACGCTCTGGGCGATGAGATTGGCCACCATCTCCATGAAGCGCGAGCGCTCCCCCAGCAGATGATCGTCCAGGGGTTGGGCGGCCAGCACGCCCACCAGTTCGTCCTCATTGACGCGTATGGGCGAGCCGATGAATGGCAGGTCCGGGTCATACAGACCCAAGCGTCCCAGAAAACGCGGTTCGTCGGCAATGCGCTCCACCACCAGGGTGTGGCCGGCATCCAGTATGATGCCCATCAACCCCTCGCCAGGCTCATAGCGAACGCCGTTGGGGATGCTCATCTGCTCGTTGCCGTGCACGGCGCACACCACCAGGGCATCGGTCTCCTGCTCGCGCAAGGCCAGGATGCCGGAGCGCAGGTCCGAGCCCTCGTGCAGCACGTCCAGCACCCCTTGCAGCTTGTCCTTGAGGTTGCGGGTGCTGTTGAGCACCTGGCTGACCTGGTAGAGGGTGTCTAACTCCCGCTCGATGAGTAGGGTACGTTCAGCCATGGACATAGGGTCGTGCGGCCTCTGAATGCAGGTGGCGTATGGGGAATTGCAGGTGGACACGGCAGCCATCTGTGTAGGACGCATCGAAGCGGATCAACCCCTGATGCTGGTTGACCACTTCCTGCGCCATGGTCAGCCCGATGCCGGAGTGGCTGCGCTTGCCGCCGGTCTTGGTGGAATAGAAGGGCTCGAACACCTTGGTGCGAAGTTCCTCGGGAATGCCGGGCCCGGTGTCCTCGATGCAGATATGGATGAGCTTCTCGTCCGACCAGGTGGCAATGCGCAGTTCCCGGCGGTCGATGCCCCTCTGGTCCATGGCTTCGATGGCGTTTTCCATGATGTTCTTGAACATGGATCTGAGCCGGTACTCCAGGCCCATGAGGCTGGGCAGCACCGGCGTCGGACTCCAGTCCACCACCACGCCGCGCAACAACAGGCGGTCGGTGAGCAGGATGATGGTCTCGTGCAGCACCTGATTGATGTTGACCGGCGCCTTGGCGGTGGTGTCCGCCATCGGCACGCAGGCCTTGAGCCGTTCCACCGACTGCTCGCCCGCCTCCAGGATCTGCTCCAGGATGCCCAGGAGCGAACTGTTCTGCGACTCGCTGCCCCGACGCCGCAGCATGGTCTGGGCCGCGGTCAGCAGGTTCAGCGGCGACTCAATGTGGTGGATTGCGCCGAAGATGGCTTCGCGCAGGCTCTGGGTCTTCTCGTCCTCGGCCATCATGGCGCGCAGGGCATTGATGCGGATCTCCTCCTCCCGCTTCTTCTGCTGGGTAATGTCGTTCAGCGTCAGGAGGAAATAGGTTTGGCGGTTCTCGTGAAAGAACGAGTCCACATGGTCATCGCCGCGGCTGAACCAACTTCCGGAGCAGGCGAACCAACGCGGCCCATGGCGACCGCCGCGGTCGAAGCGAATCTCCCGGTTGCGGAAGCCCTCGCCGCGAGTCTTGAGGCGCTCCCATTCCTCGCCAAATTCGTCGTGCAGCATCTTGATGAACAAGCGGGAGGGCTCGTTGTGACCCAGGTCGCTGGTCAACGCCTTATACATCTGATTGTCCAACACCACCCGGTCAGCCTCGTCGATGAGCACCGTCGCCACGGGCATCAAGTCCACCACCGACTCGATCAGCACCATCTGGTTTTTCACTTTCTGTTCCAGGGTGTAGACCTCGGTGACATCCTGGTGCATGCCGATGTAGTGCGTGGTCTCGCCCTTATCGTTCAAGATTGGTGCAATCGTCACGTGTGCCAGGTAGCGCTGGCCGCTCTTGTGCCGGTTCAGCAGGCGTCCCTGCCAGGGAACCTGGGCCTTGATGCAGGCCCACAAATCCTGGTACACGCTGGGCGGGGTACGTTTGTCGGAGAGCATGGATTCGTTGCAGCCGATGCTTTCTTCTGGTGCATAGCCGGTGATTTCTGTGAAGTTCTGGTTCACGTAGAGGATGTTCGCCTTTTCATCCGTGATGGAAATCGCCACCGGCGCCTGGCTGACGGTTTCGGCCAGAAGGCCGTGGGGCAGGGAGTCCTGGAGATTATGTAGTTTTTCTTTTGTGGGTTTGGCCATAGCTGCGTTCTCTCGACACTAAGCAATGTCCAAGCAAAGTTGGTGCCTTGCTCTGGCCCATGAGGGCCAAGCCCGGACCGCGCGCGCTTTCGGCCTCCTTATGTGCTCGGCCTAGGCAGGCCTAACCGTGACGGCTCCACCCAGGACCTGCGCCTGGCAGGCCAGGCGGTCCTGCTTGCCGGCGAAATGCTCGCGGAGGATCTTATCCTCCAGCACGGAAGGTTCGCTGAGGTTCTCGATTCCCGCCGTGACGAACATCATGCAGGTGCCACAGTCACCTTCGCGGCATCCATAGGTGATGCCTGCGCCCACCTTCTCGGATATTTCGATGAGCCGGGTACCGGCGGGTACGGTGACCGTTACATTGATGTCTTCGAACGTGATGGTGGCTTTTGCCATGGACTGAAACCGGATTGGGTGATGACCGCAGGCTTATGAGCCCGACACCTTGAGGCCTGCCTACGCAGCCTGCCCGCTCTTACAATTTCTGAGCCAGATTTTATATTATTGTTTTTATTAAGTTTTACCAATTTTTGGTTTGTCGAATTTACGACAAATGCCCGTAGCTTGTCTCAAACACGACAAGCAGGGCGGCCACCCCGAACCATGAACCTCCGCGGACCCGAGGCGTCTAATATGCAGAGAGCCGATAGTTTGCCAGGCGCCGGCGCCAGCACTTAAGCCATTCAAAGATCATCAATTCTCCGTTAGAATTGAAATTATTTTTCGCATCAGAACACAGACTAGGGCCATGGCCATATTGACGATACTCGAATTTCCCGACAAGCGGCTGCGCAAGAAGGCGCTTCCCGTCGAGACCGTGGACGAGTCCATCTCGGCCCTGATCCAAGACATGTTGGAAACCATGTACAAAGCCCCCGGCATCGGCCTGGCCGCGACCCAGGTGAACGTGCAGAAGCGCGTGGTGGTAATCGACATTTCCGAAGAGAAGGACCAGCCCCTTTGCCTGATCAACCCGGAAATCCTGGAAAAGGAAGGCACCGAGGAGATGGATGAGGGATGCCTGTCCGTTCCCGGCGTGTTCGAGAAGGTGAGCCGCGCCGAGAAGATCAGGTTCAAGGCACTGGACCGGGAGGGCAATCCGTTCGAGATGGAAGCCGACGGCCTCCTGGCCGTATGCATACAGCACGAGCTCGACCACCTGGAGGGCAAGCTGTTCGTGGATTATCTCTCGCCCCTGAAGCGGCATCGCGCGAAGAAGAAACTGGAAAAGGACCGCCGGCAGAAATCGGGCGAGCCCGAGCGCAAGGCGACCGTGGCAATCTGAGCCGTCCGGATCAGGGTCAGGCCCTGCGTCATAAGAGGCCTGCCGGGTCGAAATCCTCCCCCTTCGCGAAACCATGAAAATCCTGTTTGCCGGCACGCCTGATTTTGCCGTGCCCACCCTGCGCATGTTGCTGGCCTCTGAGCACGAAGTGGCGGGTGTCTACTGCCAGCCGGACCGCCCCGCCGGCCGCGGCCGCAAGCTCAAGGCCTGCCCGGTCAAGGAACTCGCGCTGCAGCATGAACTACCGGTGTGCCAGCCCGCCACCCTGCGCGAGGCAGAAGATCAAGAACACATGCGCGCATTCCAGCCCGACTTGCTGGTAGTGGTCGCCTATGGCCTGATCCTGCCTCGCGCCGTGCTGGCCATTCCACGCCTGGGCTGTGTCAACGTGCATGCCTCCCTCCTGCCCCGCTGGCGCGGCGCTGCGCCCATCCAGCGCTCGATCCTGGCGGGTGATGCCGAGACCGGCGTCACCATCATGTACATCGAACCCAAGCTGGACGCGGGCCCCATGCTGCACAAGGCCACCTGCCGCATTCTGCCCCTGGAAACCGCGGGCGAACTGCAGGAGCGGCTGGCTCAGATTGGCGCCGATGCCCTGAAGGACTGCCTGCCCGGATTGGCCGAGGGCAGCCTGAAGGCCGAAATCCAGGACGAATCCCTCGTCACCTATGCGGAAAAGCTGGACAAGGCCGAGGCAAGCATCCGTTGGCACAGGCCCGCGCGTGAACTGGAACGGCAGGTCCGCGGGCTCAACCCCTGGCCGGTGGCGGAAACCGCATGGCAGGGCCAGCCCTTGCGTATCTGGCGGGTGCAGGCCCTGGAGGGCGTATCCGGCGCGGAACCCGGCCGCGTGCTGCGCAACCCCGGCCACTTCGACGTGGGCACCGGCGAAGGCGTGCTGCGCATCCTTGAATTGCAGCTTCCGGGTGGACGGCGCATGGCCGCGCGTGACTTTCTCAACGCGCACGATCCCGGCGGCGCGTTGCTTGGCCAGGTCGATTGAACGCCCGGGCTCTGGCTGCCACCGCCCTGGAATCGGTCACCGCCGGCGGCAGATCGCTGACGGCGGCCCTGGACGAAATCCTTCCTAAGGCCCCGAAGGAACAGGATCGCGCCTTCATCCAGGCCCTCTGCTTCGGCGTCCTGCGTCAATACTGGCGGCTGGACTTCCTGCTGCGGCAACTGGCCACCAAGCCCATACGCGACGAGCAGATTCGCCTGTTGGCGCTGTTGGGCCTCTATCAACTGGAATTCACCCGGGTCAAGCCCTATGCCGCCGTCGCCGAAACCGTCTCGGCGGTGGGGCGCAAGAGCTGGGCCCGCGCACTGCTCAACGGCATCCTCAGGAACTACCAGCGGCAGCGGGAGCATCTGCAGAGCCTGGCCGATGACGACCTGGAGGCGCGTTTTGCCCATCCCGCCTGGCTGATCGAGCGCCTGCGTGCCGACTGGCCCGCTGAATACGAAACCATCTTGCTGGAGGGAAACCGTCAGGCTCCCCTATGTCTCAGGGTCAATCCCCTGCAAACGTCGCGCGAAGCCTACCTGTTGCAACTGCAGGGAGCCGGGCTGGGGGGCAGGCCCGCACGCTTTGCTCCGCAGGGCATCGTGCTGACCGATGCCTCCCCCGTGGAACGTCTGCCGGGCTTCGCTGAAGGCAGGGCATCGGTGCAGGACGCCGCGGCGCAGTTGGCCGCCGGCTTGCTCAACACCGAGCCGGGGCAGCGGGTACTGGACGTCTGCGCGGCGCCGGGCGGCAAGACCGCCGCCATCCTGGAAGCCTGCCCGGAATGCGAGATGGTGGCCGTGGACATCGCGCCGGAGCGCAACGCGCGGGTCCGGGAAAACCTCGAACGCGCAGGCTTTGAGGCCAAGATCATCACCGGCGACGCAGCCAATCCAATGGATTGGTGGGACGGCAGGCCGTTCGACCGCATCCTGCTGGATGCCCCCTGCTCCGCGACCGGCGTGATTCGCCGCCATCCCGACATCAAGTGGCTGCGCCGTCCCGAGGACATCGCCGCGCTGGCGGCCACTCAGGCGCACATCCTCGAGGCGACCTGGCCGCTGCTGGCGCCGGGCGGACTGATGCTCTACGCCACCTGCTCGGTGTTGCGGGAGGAAAACGAGGCGCGCATTGCCGCCTTCCTCAACACCCAACCGGACGCGCAGGAGCGCCGCATAATCGCCGACTGGGGATGCGAAGCAGGATACGGACGGCAGATCCTGCCCGGCGAGGAGGACATGGATGGCTTTTACTACTGCCTGCTGGAACACCGCGCATGAGCGGGCTGCCCCGCCTGCTGCTGGCCCTGCTGCTGTTGCTGCCGCAAGGCCCGTTGTGGGCTGCCGATTACGGGTTTGAAGTACTGCGCGCGGAACTGGTCGAGGTGGACGAATCGTACGTGCTGAACGCCGATATCGACTACCGCTTCAGCGATCCCGCCATCGATGCGCTGAAGAACGGCGTGCCCCTGACGCTGGCACTGCGCGTCAAGATCGTCCGGGACAGTGCCCATTGGTGGAGCCGGGCCGATGTCGACGCGCGCATGCTGTTCCGGGTACGCTATCATTCCCTGGCCAAGCTGTTCCAATTGGTTCAGGAGGAAAGCGGCGCCTTGCACAATTTCGCGAGCTTCAACGCCTTGCTGGAATACATGGGCTCCATCCACGACCTGCCCATTGCCCCGCTGGAACGGTTGTCCAAGGGCCAGCGCTACCGCGCACGGGTCGCCGTAGACCTGGATATCGAATCCCTGCCCTTGCCCCTGCGCCCCGTCGCTTACGTTACGCCCGCCTGGTATCTCTCCAGTCCTTGGTATCGATGGTCTTTCGCAAACTGAAACCCCCCATCAGCCTGTCCATCATGGCACTGTTCGCCGTGCTGGTGGCCTCGCTGCACCTGATGAGTTCCGCTACCCAGGACTCATCGCAACTGGGCGAGATTTACTCCACCCTGCTGCTGATCAATTCCCTGGGTTCGGTCATGCTGCTGGGGCTGGTGGTGGCCAATGTCTACTGGCTGCTGCGTCAGCTCAAAAAGCGCGCCGCCGGCTCCAAACTTACGGCGCGCATGGTGTATCTATTCATCATGCTCACCCTGGCGCCGGCTTCCATAGTCTTCTACTACTCCATGCAATTCCTGCAGCAGAGCATCGACAGCTGGTTCGACGTGCGCATCGACAAGGCCATGGAAGACGCCCTGGAACTGGGGCGCGCCGCGCTGGACGAACGCATGCGGGCCCTGCTGCGGCGGACCGAGGAAACCGCCGCCGCCCTGGAAAACGTCCCGCAGTCCATGATCGCCATCACCGTGGAAGAACTGCGCGACAGTTCGGACGAGGGGGAAACCACGGTCCTGTCCAAAAACGGGCGCATCCTGGTTTCCAGCGGCTTCCGCTCCGACTCCATCCTCCCCGACCTGCCCAGCGAAGGCGTGCTGCTGCAAATGAAGCAGGGCAAGTCCTATATCGGACTGGAGCCCGCCGCCTCCGGCGGTCTCAAGATCCGCGCGGTGGCTTCCGTCAACGGCGCCGACGAAAACTACTTCCTGCAGGCCATTTATCCCGTGCCCTCCCACTTGGCGGAAATGGCGAGCACCGTGGAAGAGGCCTACGTACACTACAAGGAACTGAACTACCTGCGTAGTTCCCTCAAGGCCAGCTTCGCGCTGACCTTGTCCCTGGTGCTTCTGCTGAGTCTTTTGGCCGCCATCTGGGCGGCTTTCGTCAGCATCCGCCGCATCGTCGCCCCAGTGCGCCGGTTGGCGGAAGGAACCCGCGCCGTGGCGGAGGGCCAGTACGAAAAGAAGCTGCCGGTGAAAAGCCGGGACGAACTGGGTTTCCTGGTGGAATCCTTCAACGCCATGACCGCCAAGATCGCCCGCGCCCGCGATGATGCCCACAACTCGCGCATGGAAGTGGAGCGGCAACGGGCCTACCTGGAAACCGTGTTAGGCAACCTTTCAGCCGGCGTCATCAGCTTTGACGCGCACATGCACCTACAGACCGCCAACCCGGCCGCCGACGCCATCCTGCATGCGGATCTCGCCCTGCTGCTCAACGCGCCGCTCCCGGCCTTGGCGGAAGCCCATCCGCACCTGAATGATCTGATGCAAACCGTGGGCGAATGCCTGTTGCGGCAAAGCGCCTGGCAGCAGGAAATCCACTTTAACGGGCCCGATGGCCCCCAGGAACTGCTCTGCCGTATCACACCGCTGCTCGGTCCCGGGCGCGAATGGCAGGGTGCGGTGGTTGTCTTCGATGACGTCACCGCCCTGATCCAGGCGCAGCGCAGCGCCGCCTGGGGCGAGGTGGCCAGGCGTCTGGCGCACGAGATCAAGAACCCACTGACACCCATCCAGCTCTCTGCCGAACGCCTGCGCCACAAGCTGAGCGGCAGCCTGGGCGAGCGTGAATCCGAAGTCCTGGAACGCTCCACCCGGACCATCGTGGACCAGGTGGAAGCCATGAAAAGCATGGTCAACGCCTTTGCCGAATACGCCAAGCCCTCCATCATTCACCTGCAGGAACTCAACCTGAGCCGCCTCATCGAGGAGGTGGTGGCCCTCTACCCGCCGCAATCCGGAGTGGAGTTCGAGCTGTCCTTGGCGCACAATTTACCCATAGTGTCGGCCGACCCGGTCCGCATGCGACAGATCCTCCACAACATGATCAAGAATGCCCTGGAAGCAATGGAAGCTGGCGCCATGGCGAAAATGACGATTCAATCCCGTAGCTTGTATGAGCACGGGCACCTTTACGTCGAAATCCAATTGCGCGACAACGGCCCGGGCATTCCGCCCGAGCAGGCGGAGCGCGTATTCGAACCCTACGTCACCACCAAGACCAAGGGCACAGGACTGGGCCTTGCCATCGTGAAGAAAATCATCGAAGAACATGGCGGCTCCATCCGCCTCGACACCCGCAGCCAGATCGGCGCCGGTTTCATCATCCGCTTCCCGGCACGGGACACCGCGCCCTTCGCCCAGGAGGTGGCTCATGCCTAAAGCCCATATTCTGGTGGTGGACGACGAACCGGACATCCGCCAACTGCTACAGGAAATCCTTGAGGACGAGGATTACGAAGTCGCCGCGGCCGAGAATGCCGCCGCCGCCCGTTCCCTGCACAATGCCAGGCAACCGGATCTGACGCTGCTGGACATCTGGATGCCCGACGTGGACGGCATCACCCTGCTGAAGGAATGGGTCGCCGACGAGCGCCTGGTCAGTCCGGTGATCATGATGTCGGGCCATGCCACCGTGGAAACGGCGGTCGAAGCCACACGCCTGGGCGCCTACGACTTCCTGGAAAAGCCGTTGTCCCTGGCGAAATTGCTGGTCACGGTGGAAAGGGCGCTGGAAAACGCGCGCCTCAAGCAGGAGAATATCGGCCTCAAGCGTCGCGCCGAGGTGTTCATCGAGCCGGTGGGACGCAGCGCCGCCATGGAGCGCCTCAAGGAACAGACCCGGCGCCTGGCGCAGCACGACGCGAGCCTGCTGCTGGTCGGCGAGCCGGGCTGCGGCAAGGAGACCCTGGCGCGCTACCTGCACGCGAATTCCTCGCGCCGGGACGGCCCTTTCGTGGATGTGGGCGTTGGCGCCATCGCGCCGGAATTCTCCTCCGTGGAATTCTTTGGCCGCGAGGACGGCGGACGCGTCCAGCACGGACTGCTGGAGCAGGCCCACGGGGGCGTCCTGTTCCTTGACGAAGTAGCCGACATGGAGGACGAAACCCAGTTGCGCCTGCTTAGCGCGCTGGAATCGCGCAGCTTCTGCCGAGTCGGCGGCAGCGAACCCATCAACGTGGACGTCCGGGTGATCGCCTCCACCCGCAAATCCCTGGAAGAGGAAGCGCGCCTGGGCAATTTCCGCCCGGAACTGTTCTACCTGCTCAACGTGGTGAGCCTCAAGGTGCCTCCCCTGCGCGAGCACAATGAGGACGTGCCGGATCTGCTCAACTTCTACGTGGATTATTTCGTCGGGCGTGAGAAACTGGCCTTCCGGCGTTTCCCGGTGGCCGTGCAGAATTTCCTGCGCCATTACGCCTGGCATGGCAATGTGCGCGAGCTGAAAAATCTGGTGCAGCGCCTGCTCATCCTGGGTACCGGCGGCGAAGTCAGCGTGGAAGAGGTCAAGGCCGCCCTGGGCGATTCCCTGGGCGAACCGGCACCGGGCGGGCAGCAGGCACCGGATTACTACGAACTGCCCCTGAAAGAAGCCCGCGAGCGCTTCGAGAAGGCGTATCTGGAATACCATCTCGATAAATACGGCGGCAGCGTGGCCCGGCTTTCCAGCGCCATTGGCCTGGAACGTACCCACTTGTACCGCAAGCTGAACTCCCTGGGCATCAAGTTCAAAGAGAAGAAGTGAAGCCCTCGGTTACAGCTAGCCAAACCCTCTACGTCATTGCCCGCACTCCCTGCCGGCACAGATGGAGTACATTGCTCTGTCGGCCGTCGCCCTTTCACCCGAGTGGAATTCATCCATGAAGATCATCATCCTGGGAGCCGGACAAGTCGGCACCAGCGTCATCAACAGCCTTTCCAGCGAAGCCAACGACATCGTCGTGGTGGATACGCAGACGCCCTTGCTGCGCGACCTGCAGGACCGCTACGACATCGCCACTGTGCAGGGCAACGCCGCCCATCCCACGGTGCTGGCGCGGGCGGGCGCCGCCGACGCTGACATGCTCATCGCCGTGACCAGCGATGACGAAACCAATATGCTGGCCTGCCAGATCGCCGACACCCTGTTCAAGATTCCCCGCAAGATCGCGCGGGTGCGCGCCATCGAATACCTGAGCTATCCCGAGTTGTTCGCGCCGGATTCACTGCCCATCGACGTGGTGATCAGCCCCGAGCAGATCGTCACCCATTCCATCGAGCGCCTACTCGAATATCCGGGCGCCTCGCAGGTGCTGGACTTCGCCGACGGCAAGGTGCGCCTGGTCTCCGTGCGCGCGCACAAGGGCGGTCCCCTGGTAGGGCGCGAGATCAAGGAACTGCATCAGCACATGCCCAGCGTGCACGCGCGCATCACCGCCATCTTCCGCAAGGGCCAGCCGGTTATTCCCAACGGCAAGGTCATCATCGAGGCGGACGATGAAGTGTTCTTCGTCGCGTCCAGCGAGGAAATCAAGGACGTCATGAGCGAGCTGCGCGAGGTGGACAAGCCCTACAAGCGCCTGATGTTCGCCGGTGGCGGCCACATCGGGAAGCGCGTGGCGCAGGCTTTGGAAAAACGCTACCAGGTCAAGGTGATCGAAAAGAACTCACGCCGCGCCAAGAAGATCGCGGCCGAGCTGACCAATACCGTGGTCCTGCTGGGCGATGCCTCGGACAAGGAACTGCTGGTGGCGGAGAACATCGAGAACACCGATGTGTTCTGCGCCATCACCAACGACGACGAGGCCAACATCCTTTCCGCCATGTTGGCCAAGCGCCTGGGTGCGCGGCGCGTCATCAGCCTGATCAACAAAAGCGCCTACGCCGACATCGTCGACACCACCTTCGTGGACCTGGTGATTTCGCCCCAGCTTTCCACCATCGGCAGCCTGCTGCGCTATGTGCGACGCGGCGACGTAGTGCAGGTGCACTCCCTGCGCCACGGCTCGGCGGAAGCCATCGAGGCGGTGGCCCATGGCTCGCGCGGTTCGTCCGAGATCGTCGGCCAGCGCATCGACCAGATCAAGCTGCCCTCGGGCGTGGTGATGGGCGCCCTGGTCCGCGGCGAGGAAGTCCTGCAAGTGCATCACGACACGGTGATCGAGGACGGCGACCACGTGATCATGTTCCTCCACGACAAGAAGCTGATCCGCATCGTGGAGAAAATGTTCCAGCAGGAATCGGAAGACGTTGCGGCCTAGCTCATGAGCGAAGCAAGCCAGCTGCAGGCCAAATGGGACGCGCTCTACGAGCGGATGCCGCGGGGGCTGCCGCAGCCCGCCGAGGTGCTGGAGCACAATGCGCACCTGTTGCCCGCCTCGGGCGAGGCCCTGGACCTGGCCTGCGGACTGGGCGGGAGCGCCCTTTTCCTGGCCTTGCGCGGCCTGCGGGTGCGTGCCTACGATCTCTCCACCGTGGCTATCGAACGCTTGCGTTCGTGTGCCGGCGCTTTCCCGGTGGAGGCGGCCGTGCGCGACGTGGAAAGCACCGGTTTGCCAGAAGACGCCTTTGATGTGGTGGTAGTGAGCCGCTTTCTTGCGCGTCCGCTGTGCCCCGCCATCGCCCGCTCGATCAAACCCGGAGGCCTGCTGTTCTATCAGACCTTCATCGCCGGAAAGCAGTCCGCGGCCGGGCCGAGCAATCCGGATTTTTTGCTGCAACCCAACGAACTGCTGGCCTTGTATCGGGATTTCCGACTCCTCTTCTATCGGGAGGATGCCCAGGTGGGCAATCTGGCCGAAGGCCACCGAGACGAGGCCTATTTCGTCGGGCAAAAATCCAAATGACCCCTGCCCTCGCTACAAGGAGCATCCATGTCCCTGATCAAGACCGCCAAGCCGCCGCAAGCCTTCGAAGACCTGCAGGCCAACCCGTCCGCCGTGCTGCTGGACGTGCGCGACCGCATTGAATATGCGTTCGTCGGACACCCGGTCGAGGCGGTGAATATCCCCTGGAAGGACGCCCCGGACTGGAAGCCCAACCCCAACTTCGTGGACGAAGTGCGCCAGCGCGTGCACGCCCTGGACACGCCGCTCTACCTCATGTGCCGCAGCGGCCAGCGCTCCATGGACGCCGCCAAGGCCCTGGCGGCAGCCGGATTCACCAACCTGACCAACGTGGACGAAGGCTTCGAGGGTCCCCTGGACGAGAAGAAGCACCGCGGCGGCTTGGGCGGCTGGCGCTTCCATGGACTGCCCTGGGAGCAGAGCTGAGGGCCTTGCCCGCAGCCCATCATCAAGGGGCGTATCCAAGCGGCATGCTGTCTGAGGAGAAAACGCCATGAACCAAAATAACAAGAATGTCGTCCTTGCCCTGGGCGCCGCGGCGCTTATTGCGATCGGCGCAGCGTCACTCCTCTCCGGCCAGCGCGAGCTGGAGCCGGAGTCACCGCCGGCTGCGGGTTTCGCCATTTCCGGGCTGAGGGAACACATCAATGAGGTGCGGGCTCTAAGAGCCACGGGTGCCGAGGGAAAGCCCCTGTTCAGCCTGAGCCAGGGTGACACGGGCTGGAACCTCAAAGAGAAAGCGGGCTATCCCGCCGACGCGGGCAAGGTTCGCGCGTTCCTGCTGAAACTTTCGGAGGCGAAGCTGCTGGAGCAGAAGACCAGCAACCCCGAGCGCTACGTCAGTCTGGGCGTGGAAGACACCCAGGCGCCAGACGCCAAAGGCGTGAAAATCACGCTAGAGGGATTGCCCAGGCCCGAGCAGTTGATCATCGGCAATCACAGCGTTCGCAGCGGCGGCACTTTCGTCCGCCAGCCGGAGGAGAAACGCAGTTGGCTGGCCAAGGGCAACTTGAGCGTGGAGCGCGACCTGCTCAAATGGCTGGACACCCAGATCAGCGACATTCCCGCCGAACGCCTGTCTGAAGTCATCCTGACCAAGCCGGGGGGCAAGCCCCTGCGCCTGTTCAAGGAACGTCCGGAAGCTGTGGAATTCTCCGTTTCCGATGTTCCCTTGGGCAAGCAGGTCCGCTCGCCCGACGCCGTGAAAGGTCTGGCCTCCACCCTGGCAGGCCTCAGGCTGGTGGACGTATTGCCCGCGGCACAGGCGAAGCAGCCCGCGGACGCCGAGCTGCACACCGCCAGCTTCCGCGCCGCCGACGGGCTCAAGATCGACGTGTCCGCCTGGCAGGAGGGCAATAAATACTATGCGCGCTTCTTCGCCACCCTGGAGCAGGCCAAAGCGGAGGCCTACGTGCAGGAAACTCAGGCCAGAGCGAAGGCCGACTTCGAGGCTAGGCAAACGCAGGACCCCACTCTGGCGCTGCCCCCTGACGTGGCGGACCCGGGCAAGGACCGCGAGCAACGCCTGGGTAGCCTGGCCGGCGAGGTCGCCGCCCTTACCCAGCGCTTCGGCGGCTGGGTGTTCGTCATTGGGCCGGCCAGCTATGCCAATCTGGACACGTCCCAGGACGACCTCCTTCAGCCCGCCCCGGCGCCCATCCCTACGCCTACCCCCATCCCGACACCCACGCCTAAGCCGACTCCTACACCGGAGCCAGCAGCGGTCGGAAGCGAAGAACCCGCAGCGACCACAAGTACCGACGCAGAAAGGAAACACTGAGTCGATTCGCAAAGGCCCAGCAAACCCGCTACAATGGCGGGTTTTTGCGGTGTGGCGTTAATGACCCGCGTGGCGCCAGCCTAACGGGGCTGTCACGAAACGGTAGCGGAGGGCTGGTTGAATGTCCGGCTGTTCCAGGATTTCAGCCAGCGCCGCGCCAACCGGCCCAGATCCCCCCAAGGTTTTATGATCGAAAAGCTTAGAAACATCGCCATCATCGCCCACGTCGACCATGGCAAGACCACCCTGGTGGACAAGTTGCTCCAGCAGTCCGGCACCTTCGCCGCCCACGAGAAGGTGGAGGAGCGCGTGATGGACTCCAACGCCCTGGAAAAAGAGCGCGGCATCACCATCCTGGCGAAGAACACCGCCATCGACTGGAACGACTACCACATCAACATCGTGGACACCCCGGGCCATGCTGACTTTGGCGGCGAGGTGGAGCGCGTGCTGTCCATGGTGGACTCGGTGCTGCTGCTGGTCGATGCGGTTGACGGCCCCATGCCGCAAACCCGCTTCGTCACCCAGAAGGCCTTCGCCATGGGCCTGCACCCCATCGTGGTCATCAACAAGATCGACCGCCCCGGCGCTCGCGCCCACTGGGTGCTGGACCAGACCTTCGACCTGTTCGACCGCCTCGGCGCCACCGAGGAGCAGTTGGATTTCCCGGTGGTCTACGCTTCGGCCCTGAACGGCTATGCCGGCGACAATCCGGACATCCGCGAAGGCAACATGGACTTCCTGTTCCAGACTGTCGTGGACAAGGTGCACCCGCCCAAGGTCGACACCGAAGGCGGCTTCCAACTGCAGGTCAGCCAGCTGGATTACAACTCCTACGTCGGCGTCATCGGCATCGGCCGCATCCAGCGCGGCGCAGTCAAGACCAACACCCCGGTGACGGTGGTCAGCCGCGACGGCAAGCAGCGCAACGCCCGCGTGCTGCAGGTGTTCGGCTTCAAGGGTCTGGAGCGGGTCGAAGTGCCCGAGGCCTCGGCCGGCGACATCATCGCTTTCACCGGCATCGACGTGCTGGAAATCTCCGACACCCTGTGCGCCACCGACTGCGTTGAAGCCCTGCCGCCCCTGACCGTGGACGAGCCCACGGTGAGCATGACCTTCCAGGTCAATAACTCGCCCTTCGCCGGCAAGGAAGGCAAGTTCGTCACCTCCCGCCAGATTCGCGAGCGCCTGCAGCGCGAACTCCTGCACAACGTGGCGCTGCGCGTGGAGGACACCGCAGATCCAGACAAGTTCAAGGTTTCCGGCCGCGGCGAGTTGCACCTGTCCATCCTCATCGAGAACATGCGCCGCGAGGGTTACGAACTAGGCGTCTCCCGGCCCGAGGTGATCATCAAGGAGGTCGATGGCGAGCCTTGCGAGCCCTATGAATTCGTCACCATCGAGGTGGAAGAGGCCAACCAGGGCTCGGTGATGGAAAAGCTGGGCGAGCGCAAGGGCGACCTGCTAAACATGGTGCCGGACGGCCAGGGCCGCGTGCGCCTCGAATACATGATGCCCTCCCGCGGCCTGATCGGCTTCCAGACCGAGTTCATGACCGCCACCTCCGGCACCGGCCTGCTCTATCACGTGTTCGACCACTACGGCCCGCTGAAGAAAGGCAACATCGGCCAGCGCATCAACGGCGTGCTGATCTCCATGGTGGCCGGCAAAGCGCTGGGCTACGCCCTGTTCAACCTGCAGGAGCGCGGTCGCTTGTTCATCGAACACGGCACCGAAGTGTACGAGGGCATGATCATAGGCATCCATTCCCGCGACAACGACTTGGTGGTCAACCCCACCAAGGCCAAGCAGCTCACCAATATCCGCGCCGCCGGCTCAGACGAGAACATCCTGCTCACCCCGCCCATCAAGATGAGCCTGGAGCAGGCGCTGGAATTCATCGACGACGACGAGCTGGTGGAAGTCACCCCCCAGTCGATCCGCATCCGTAAGAAGCTCCTGCTGGAGCACGAGCGCAAGAAAGCCGGTCGCGCCGTCGCCAACGAGTAAATCTCCCCTACAACTTGCGCCGCCCAATCGAGGGCGGCGCGCATCGCGCATCCCGCCGGGAAAAGGGGTCCGATTCGATCTTCGTAATCTGGATCGCGTCGGCCCCCTGTTTCACATGGATGTTGTTGCCCCCCATGAACATCGATCCCGATTCATCCAGCTGGGTGTAGAAAATTCCAGCGGAACAGGCGTGCCCGTCTATCGCCCAGGACGTTGCGTAGCAAGAAAGCCGAGAACATTCTGAACCCGGGCGATAGCTTCTACGCCTATGAAGTCGAGACCAAGAAAGGTAAGGAGAATCTGGAAATCGAACTGGATTCCAGAGGCAAGATCTTGAAAGCGTACTCCGAGCATAAGGCGAACTAAACGCCAGACAGATTAAGCCCCTCAGATTTATCCCCCCTCAGGAAGTCGGGCACAACTCGCACCGAAAAACCCAACGCCCGATCCATCCATAGAATGCGCAGTGCCTTCACAGGCACTGTCCTCGTCGCCCACCTGCGTTAACGGTTAAAGGCAACTCCCTCCAATCCGGGCGTCCCGTTTGGTCATTAGCCATCTCCGTGTCAAGGCCAATTCCCCGTATTTGATTTTCGGTCTGCGTCATTAAACTCGTAAACATAAGTAACAGCACCGCGAGGAGCCAGCCCACATCAGGCTCTGCATACCGGTTTTGTCAATTACATCGCCCAGTCGTCGACCGGTGATCGTTTTGTGCTGCTCGACTGGAATTTTCAAGGCTCCCTTATTCATGCTCGCATCGGCGCCAAATGACCCAGCACATCATCTCCGCGATCTCCTGGCGGCTACAAGATCATTTTTGGCCGATTTGGTTGGCAGTTACCGTGTCCGCAGCCGCTTTAACAGGATGTTGAAATTCGCAACGATGCCTTCGGCTTTGAACCCTTGCGTGAGTTCGATTTTGCGCTGCGGAACCCGTTTGGGTAGTGAATTTCCGATTTCAGTCGGTTTATACCCCTTCAACCAGGCTGTTTACCGCCGATTCGGCGGGTGGCGGGTGGACCTCCGCCTAGGCGGTCGACCAGCGCCAGCCGAACAGGCTGCCCATCCGCGTCAGGTTGTAGGCGGCAAAGGTGAAGAGCGTCTGCGCTTTCACCTTGGGCAAGCCTCGAAAGCGGGTCTTGCTCAAACCACCTATGGTCTTCGACCAACCAAACACTTCCTCCACGCTCTTGCGAATCTTCAGGCTGGTCCTGTAGCCGTCATGCCGCGTGGTGCGCCCATCGATCGCCGAGCCCTTGGCCTTCTGGGCCACATGCGGCGTCACCCGCAGCAAGCGCAGGGCTGCCACGAATTCCGCGACGTCATAGCCCTTGTCCGCGCCCACCGTCGCACCCGGCTTGCGCACCGTCCGCGCGATCATCACCTTGGCCGCCTCCCGCTCCGCCGTGCCACTCGCCAACGTGGCCTCGGCATCGACCACCAGTCCGTGGCGGTTCTCCATCAGAGCATGCCCCATGAAACACAGCCGCGACTTGTCACCGGGGCTCTTCTTGTACAGACGTGCATCCGGATCCGTGGTGGAAGCATGGGTATCGTTGCTGCGCGTCTCGCCTTTGAAATCGACGGTCGGGTTGCGGCCCCCATCGCTCGGCGGCGGGCTCGTTCCATCCTTCTTCTCGAAGCGTTTCATCGACGCCCACGCCTCGATCAAAGTGCCGTCCACCGAAAAGTGTTCGTCGGACAGCACCTGTTGCCATTCCGCCAAAGCCAGCACCCGCTCAAAGAAACACCGACTGATCCGCTCGTTCAACAGGCGCTCGCGGTTGGCACTGAAGGTCGAGTGATCCCACACCGCGCCATCCAGCGTCAATCCAACAAACCAGCGATACAGCAGGTTGTAATCGATCTGCTGGACCAACTGCCGCTCGGAACGAATCGAGAACAGCACTTGGATCAGGCTGGCACGCAGCAGACGTTCCGGCGGAATCGACTGGCGGCCGGTCTTGGCGTAAAGCGCACCCAAGTCAGCATCCATGGTCTTCAGCAGGATATCCACCACCGCGCGCAGCTTGCGCAAGGGATGATCCGGGGGAATGCGATCTTCCAGTGTCCGGTAGCTGAACAGTTCGTGCTGGGTGATGTCTGCGCCGCGCATCGGGAAGCCTGGAGTATCTCGTGATGGATACTATTTTATCATCACAGACAATGCGTTACCTTGTTTTTCCGGTGCTACGCACTTGCCTGCACCCTGATTTTCCTACCTTCCACGGACCGAGAAATTCAACACCCTGTTAATGTCCGCTTTCCTATGCAGAATCGCAAACCCAGGTGAATCGGAGCGCGGAGGAGATAAGCCATTTATGGCCTGGAGGAAGCCAAACAAATTAGAGGCACTTACCATATCCGCATTCATAGGCTTCCTAGGGGGTTACATAGCGATCCTGCTATACAGGGAAGATTTTATTTACTATGACTACTCGATTCTGCTTGAAACCACATTGAGCGGACTTACAAAAAGGCCAACCATAATCCCTGGCAGCGGGCGATTCTACCCCTTGGCTTTTCAAGAGTTCAATCTACTTTCAATAGCAACCAACACAGCAACTGGCTACCATCTATATTCGATCTTACAGCTTATTTTTATAATAATATTACTAATTCTTCTGTTAAGACAATTCAATGTTTCGGCCCACCTAACTCTGATCTCAATTATACTTATAACACCAAGCTTTTTGGTGGCTTTTGGCGGCCTGATATATCCCGAACGTAATGTTGTTTTTTGGCTTCTTGCCTTTCTGGTCTCGTATCGGGAATACGCGCGAAGGCCAACTTGGAGATGGGCTATTAGCTCGATCTTAACCGCGCAATTCCTTATGTATTACAAGGAAACGGCATTTATCCTCGTGTGCGGCATTTCGGCACCCGCAATCTTCATACGTGCATATGACGTTAGTGCTCGCCGGATCGACCTTAACAAGCTGCGCAACCCAAAATGCGCACTCGATCTCATGCTATTTATATTAGCGCTGATTTTTTTGAGTTATTACCTTCTTATAATGCTCAGAACCGGACTCGGCCATAAGTATATTGAAGACGCCAAACTGCCGCTCTCTGAAATCATTGCGCTTTATTTGAAGAGTGATTTGCTACTTCCATTGCTGATTGTCGCTGTAGTTGGACGTGCGGCTTTTTTGATCCGCACTCGACAATGCCCCTATCTATTCTGGGATGGCTGCGCATTTGCTGCTCTACTCTACATGCTTGCATACTTTGTATTGCGGCTTTTCAGTCCATATTACATGGCTCCCGTAGACCTCATAACCTTGCTTTACGTCAGCCATTGGTTAATCCCCGCATGGCCCCGACTTTCACGACTGGAAAAGCTGACAATTAGTGGAGTAACTGCCGTAGTAGTTATCCAGATCCTGGCCTTTTCAAATATGAAGCTTGTTGAGCGAAAAAACCTCATATCGGCACAGGTGGATATCGCCAATTTTCTTGTTTCCGAGTATGCACGCAACGGAAGCAAGTCGCTGCATTTGTTCTTTCCTTTCAGTGACACCTACAGCCGGCAGGAATTTGCCTCATACCTGCGTTACCGAGGATTGGAACCAGAGCGTGAAATTCAATCGGAAAAGCAGCCATTTAATATCATCATTTCGTCACCGGTCGACCCGCGGGAAGACCGCCGTTGTTTACCTTGGCTCAATTACGTGTGCCGGCAACAGGACGAACCTCGCTCGGGAGACCTTGTGGTGGTTCTGCCAGACGACGGGGCTTCATTCGATCAGTTAAGAAATCTGGTCGGTGATAAAGAGCCCGCGCTCCAAGTCTATCCGATACCGCGCTCACCTGGGTTCTTTGTCGCACTAGCCCGTCTGGTCCGCCCCCTGCAGCCTAACCTGCCCTTCACGGGTACCGTGAATATCAGCGATGCCTGGCTGCATGCATTCGTCTTCCGTTGGCCTTGAGCGTTTTTTTTGTCTTTGTTTGCGATCCAACGCGTTGAACGCAACGCATGAGCACGGAGCGGGACTTCGCCGTGGATCAAACCACGGGAAAATTCGGCGGGCAGCCGCCACGTCACCAGAAATGGAACCGGAGCGAGTTCGCCCACAAACATCGATTTCCGCTCGACACCACTCCTGCTTGTCAAGCCAGATTCCCCGTATTTACACATAAGCCTTTGTAGCTAAAGCTTACGTACTGAAGAACTGAACGGAGAACAGCCATGCCCCATCGGACGCCGCAGGGTCGCGGTATCGCTTGGGTCCTACTTGCGGCGGTCACATCGGGGTGCTCAACGGCCGCCCCGCATTTCAAACCCGCCGAAGCCATTCCGCCCGGAAAGGGCGTTGTCTACATCTATCGCCAGCCACGCATTGCCGGCAGTGGCGTCGTCGGCACGATAACAGCGAACAAGGTTGCTATCGTCAGGATCAGGAGCGGCGGCTATTTTCCATATATCTCTGAACCCGGCCGCGTGAACTTTGCCGTCAAGTCCGAAGTAACTGATGAAGCCGACGTCAATGTGGAGGCGGGAAAGGCGACTTATCTGAAAGTCAGCATCGGGTCAGGGTTTCGCATGAGCCAATTCAACCTGTCGGAAGTTCCCCTGGAACTCGGAAGTCTTGAGATCACCGAATGCAGGCTGCTACCCCCCATCGAGCCTTGAACCCCAAAAAACTTCGGCGGGCGCATCTCTGACAGAACGCATCGGAGGCAGACCAAACAAAGGCTTCCACCATTGCTACCGCTGCCTGCCAACGGCTTGACGCCGCCGAAGCGGCGAGGCACCCTGCACACCTTGCTTCCCGCGCCGCGCCAGGATCCACATTGCAAAAGGAGTAACCGCCATGCGATCTCGTAAACTGCATCTTTCCATCCTGCTGCTCGGCTGGCTGTTCGCCGCCATTGCCCAGGCCCAGGATTTCAGCAAGATCTACGTCTTTGGCGACAGCCTGTCGGACCGGGGCAACCTAGCCGCCCTTTCCGCGGCGCCGGGCCAGGAATTCCTGGCCTTCTTAAATGTGTACCCCTTCGACCAGGGCTTTTCCAACGCAAAGTCACTTACGGAACCGGGCCGGCGCGCTGTAGAGGTGCTGGCGGATGCACTGGCCCTGCCCATTGCCCCAGCCCTGCACACGGTGCTGCTGCCGCAAGGGCTGCCCTCTGAAGGCAACAACTTCGCGGTCGCGGGTGCGGTGGCGTCGGGGCTGCTGGCTAACGGCGGCAGCGACTTACCGGTGTTTCTGCTAGAAACCCAAGTGGCCGCTTTCGATCTGGAAGTCGCCAGCGCATCGCCGGCGCCCGACCTTGCGAATGCCCTGTTCGTGGTATTCATAGGCGGCAATGATGTGCGCGTGGCACGAGATGCGGACTCTCCCCAGTTGGCCAACCGGATCCTCAATACCGCCGTCTCCAAGATCGATGCGGCCATCCGCCATGTGACGCTGATGGGCGGGAGAACCTTTCTGGTGGTCAACTCGCCGGATATCGGGTCGATCCCGGAAACCCGGGTGCTGGCTCAAAAGCCTGGCAACCGCGGTGCAACAGCGAGGGCCACGCGCCTGACCCGCCGCTTCAACAGCCGCCTCTCCGAGACCCTGGAACGGACCCGGAAGACCTTGGGAGTGCAGTTGGTTCAGTTTGATCTGTTCCATTTCTTCCGCGACGTGCTTGAAAACGGCGAGTCCCTGGGTTTTGACAACACCCGCGACGCCTGCGTCGACAACCCCCTGCTGCCGGCGGTTCCCAGCGTGGACCTTGCCTGCCTCGGCGACTTCGACCGCTTCGTCTTCTTCGACGAGGTGCACCCCACCAACCATGTCCAGCAGCGGGTGGGCCGAGCCCTGTATGCACTGGTTCCGGCGCTGCCGGCACCTTGAGCCACTGATCGAAAGCGCGGCGGCCGCAGCCGCTGCGCATACCGCTCTATTCAGCCGCTTGGCGTTCCCGCGCCTCGTCCAGCAGCCGGTTGAGCCGTTTCGATACCTCCGGCATTTTCAGGATGCCGGTATGGGTAGCCTGATAGCCATGCAGGCGCGTGGCGTCGTCCTGCGCCTCCGGGCGCAGTTGGCTGGCCAGGCTGACCACGCCGTCGCCGGCTTCCGTCTCGGTAAAGCCGAACAGCAGATGGTGCCGCACGGAATCGGGCAATCCCCTGCGTGGGGCGTTAGGACCCTCGCCCTGGAAGAAGATCGACCTTAGAAACGGGCTGTCCGGCGCCATGTCGTACCAGGAGCGCACCACCGCTGGCGCATGCTTGACGCCGAGTTCAGCCCCAGCATGCCCGTCCCACGGGGATGACAGGGAGACGAACAACGGAATGTCGGCGTGGGTGCTGCTGGCGTGATGCTTGAGGACGAAGGCCCGCGCTACGAGCCCGCCCATGCTGTGAGCCACCACTAGCAGGCGTCTGAATCCCAGCCTTGCCTGCTGCTGGGTGATCAACTGGTTGAGAACACCCGCGATGTAATCCAGATGGCCGCCCGAGGGGTAATAAAACACCCAGGGCTGAAATTTGCGCTGGTCCAGATTTTCGATGAGGAAGCGGAAGTCCATCGGCGTCCCGGTAATGCCGTGCACAAACAGCACCGGTGCCTTTTTGGCGTCGTAAGGACCGAGGAAATACAGGCCGGCGCGCACATCGAACAGGAAGTCGAAGGGCTGCCACAAGCCCTTGTTTGCGTTCTCCCTGGCAAAGCGGGGATCGTCCAGCGTTACAACATCGCCGTTCACCATCAGCGACAGCAGGCTGAGGCGCATCTGGTCGTGGATGCTTCGCCCTTCCAGCGCGCGCATGTCGAGGCCCCCCTCGACCCGCAGACGGCCGCCCTCGGGGATGGCCAGTGCGATATCGCGCACTTCCGTGCCCGGCTGGCATTGGATCAGCCGCCGCTCATCCACCCGCAGGGCGGATTCGCCGGGCTGATAGATGCGGTCGCCGTTGCTGTCCTCGAAGGCCGCCAGCCCGTAAGTGCCCGGACTGACCGCGAAGAACCAGCGTCCCGACTGCTCCAGCACGAAGTGATCGAACACGCTCCAGTTGGACGTCTGCCGCAGGTCGCCGCCGCGAAAGCGCGCGAGCACGACCACGAGAGTTCCCTGGGATTGCCGCTCGGTTGCCACGCTCCCCCAGAGCTGACAGAGGGCATCGATCTTCTGCTGCTGCTCGGCCACGGTGCGGAACACGCAGCCCGCGCCGCCTCCCAGGAGCAGCGCCACCATCGCGATGGCAAGCCATCGCCGCGTCGAATTGCTCATGAAGCCTCCCGAGTTCCGCGCCTGACCGCCAGACTCTAGCGCAGTGCCCAAAGCTTTGCATCCGGCCATGCCGACCCCGTCACGCGTGCCGGTCGATCTTTCGCGCCGCGCGGCTTACAATCGCGAGAATTCCAGCAGTTAGCCCAGAAAATGGACTTACACACGTACAAGGAAACCGCGGTGAATCCACGGCATGCGCTCACTCCAGAGATTCCAAACCATCAGAAGAACCCAAGGTCCAGCCGCATGCATCAGCCCTTGAATGCCCCGACTGAACGCCACCGCCTGCTTGCCTGGCTGCTCATGTTGAGTCTCCTGCAACCTTTGGCTTGGGCCAGGGCGGACGAGAAAAACCCGCTGGAGCCCATCGACACCTCAAGTCCACGGGCCACTCTGCAGGGCTATCTGCAGTTCATGAACGACGCCTACACCATGGCTGCAGGGCTGGTGCAGTCCTACCTAAGCTCCTCGCGCCTGTTCCTGTCGCCGGAGGACATCGAAAGCATACGCGACGGCATCCACCGCCAGCGGGCGGCACAACGGGTGCTGGATACCAGCGCCTTGCCGCCGGCCCTGGAGGAAGAGTCATCGAGGCGGATCGCCCTGCAGTTGAAAGAAATCCTGGACCGTATCGATCTTCCAGCCACGGACGCGATTCCCGACGCCAAAGCCATGAGCGCAGCCGAGTTCAAACGGTGGACCATTCCCGGCTCGGAAATCCGGATCGTGCGGGTCGAATCGGGGCCCCGCTCCGGCGAATACCTGTTCGGTCCGGATACGGTCAAACGAATTCCCGAGTTCTACCAGCGCATCAAATATCGCCCCTACAAGCAGCACGCCCAACCGGGGCTGTATGACTTCCTCTCTTATAGCCCCACGGGTCCCGCATTGGCCCTGCGGAATTTCATTCCGCCGCGTTGGATTCTGAGCGTGCCGGCCTGGGGAATGGCGACGGTGCTGGATCAGCCGGTCTGGCGCTGGATCGCCATGGCGCTGGTGCTGGCGCTGGCCTTGCTGATCGTCCTGAGCTGCCGTCGCCTGGGTCAGCGCTGGAGCCGGCATTCGGAGGAAGCGGATGCCTGGGCCAAGCTGCTGACGCCCCTCAGTCTGGTGATCGTGTCGCCGGTCACGGCGGAATTGCTGGCCGAGGTGCTGCGCATATCGGGGGCGGTTTACGAGGCCGCCACCCTGTCCCTGTGGGGCCTGTTCTTCATTTCGCTGACTTGGCTGGTTTGGACCTCCGGCGGCGCGGTTGCCGAATCCATCATCGGAACCGAACGGGTGCGCGCCAGCAGCATCGACAGTCAGTTGATCCGACTGATGCTGAGGCTGTTGACCATCGTCGCCGCCATCGCCATCCTGGTGATTGGTGCCGACCGCATCGGACTTCCCGCCTACTCGGTCTTGGCGGGCCTCGGCGTCGGAGGCTTGGCCGTGGCCCTGGCGGCCCAGCAGACCCTTGCCAACTTGCTGGGCTCGCTCATCATCATGTTCGAAAAGCCCTTTGCGGTCGGCCATTACATCAAGGTGCAAGGCATCGAGGGTACGGTGGAAAACGTTGGCTTCCGCAGCACCCGCATCCGCACCTTTTATAACTCCCTGGTCTCCATCCCCAGCAGCCAGTTGGTCAACAGCACCGTGGACAACATGGAGTTGCGCGAAACGCGGCAGGTCAAGACCCTTCTCAACCTGACCTACGATACGCCACCCGAAAAGATTCAGGCCTTCGGCGCCGCCGTCCGCCAGTTGCTGGAAACCGACCCCTACACGGCCAAAGACGTCATCCAGGTGAACTTCCACGACTTCGGCCCCCACAGTCTGGATGTCCTTCTCAACTTTTTCCTCAAGGTACCGGACCGCAGCACGGAATTGAGGCAGCGCGAGCGCATCCTCCTATCCATCGTGCAACTTGCAGAAAGCCAGGGGGTGCGCTTTGCTTATCCCACCCGGACGCTGCAGATCGAGTCCTGGCCGGCTCAAGCGCCTGGTTCCGCTCCAGGAACTGGGATCTGAAACGGCTGCTCAAACCCGTACGCGCCATGGCTTTTGGCGGGTAGTTGCGTTGCCATAAATTGGGAATATGATTATTCAGCCCCAGGCGGCATATCTTGCCAACAACAACTGAAAGGAGATCACCATGACACCGCGCAGGTCCACCATCAAAACCCTCATCGCATTGCCTCTCGTGGGCCTTGCGCTGACCGCCTGCACCACCACCGAAAAGGCAGACGTGAACAAGCAAGGTCTTGCCTGCGGCTTTCTCGGCACCGTGTGCGATCAACTGACGCCAGGCGGCGATGGTCAGGCCGGTTTGCGTTATGTGAACCCCTCCGCAAAGTGGACTTCCTACAGCAAGATGATGGTCGACCCCGTGACGTTCTGGGGAGCGCCATCCAGCTCGGTTTCCGGTTCCGATCAGCAGATGCTGGTGAACTATTTCCACCAGCAACTGGTGGCTGAACTGGGCAAAAAGTTCGAGATTGTCGACAAGCCCGGTCCCGGCGTGATGAAAATCGATGTCGCCATGTTGGACGCCGAGGCCGCGACGCCGGGCCTGCGCAGCGTGTCCATGATCATTCCTCAGGCACACATGCTCAGCAACCTGAAATATCTCGCTACCGGCACCTTCCCCTTCGTTGGCCAGGCCCAGGGCGCGGCGAAGCTGACCGACGCTCAGACCGGCCAGGTGCTGGCGGCCGTAGTCGATCGCCAGATCGGTGGCGGTTCCATCGAGGCCGGGTTCCAGTGGCAGTGGGGCGATGCCGAGAACGCCATTACCACATGGTCGCAGAAGCTGGCGGAGAAGCTATCCTCCTGGACCAGCGGCCAGGCCACTCCGTAAACCGGCGCAGCGACCCGGCTCCGGCCTGGTGCGCGTTTTGGCGCCAGGCCGGAAGGAGCGGCGGTGGACGCCGCTCCGCTTCACTCCCGACACGGAACCGTCACGCAGGCGGTCAGTCCCCAAGGCACTGTTCACGACAAACACGAGAAGGATCACGACCATGCCTGATGTCTCTCCCTCCCCCAGCGCTTTCCCATACCGCGTTCTCCTGGTGCCTGTCGCCGTGGTTGCTGTCACAGTTCTATTCACGGGCTGTGTCAGCGACGCCCAGTTCCTGGCCGAGAACTCGCCTGGCGCCCTGCGCACCGCCGAAGCCCGCGGCAAGTTCGAACTGAACTGCGAACAAGTGACCACCTCGGTCCTCTCTCAGAAGATCATCCAGGGCATCCAGGGTGGCTACCGGGCCGCAGGCGCCTGGGCCGGCCCCTGGACCCAATACACCATCGGCATCCGCGGCTGCGGCCGGGAAGCCGTGTACGAGACCGTCTGCCGTGACGTTGAGAACTGCAATGCGTTTTCGCAGACAGCCCGGGTGCTGGACGCGCCACAATAAGGCCGCCGGCTTCCCCATCACTTCGCAGGGAGTAATTCCTATGCACACCCGACCAAGTACCTTGATTCTGACCGCCGCCTTGGCGGCGGCCTCGTTTAACGCTTATCCCTGGGGCGCCGTGGGCTACCGCGGCGCAGCGGTGGGCGGCGGCGGCTCCGGGGCGGCGGTTGGCCGCTACGGCGGCAGTGCCTCCTGGAACCATGGCACCGGCAGCGCCACCGGGGCCTATGGCGGCAGCGCTTCCTGGAATCACGGAACCGGCAGCGCCACTACGGCCCGCGGCGGATCCGCGTCCTGGTCCGACGGTTCAGGCAGCGCCACCAGCGCCTATGGCGGTAGCGCGTCTTGGAATCATGGTTCAGGCACCGCCACCGGCGCCTACGGCAATACCGCTTCCTGGAACCACAACGCCTATTACCGGCCGCCACCTCCGCCTCCCGTGCATTACGGCTACGTCGCGCCGCCGCCGGTCCGCTATGGCTATCCGGCGCCGGTTTATTACAACAACGGCGGCTATTCCGGCGGCGAGGTGGCGGCCGCCGGGGTGGCCGGGCTTGCGGTGGGCGCCATGGCGGGCGCGGCGGCGGCCAAGTCCTCGCAACCGACCAACACCACGGTCGTGGTGCAGCAGCCGGCTGCGGGCTATCCCGCGGCCATGCCCATCGGCGCCCAGGTCAGCACCTTGCCCGGCGGATGCGGCAGCGTGAACATGCACAACACCGAGTACTACCAATGCGGCCCCAACTGGTACAAACCGTATTTCGGCAGCTCCGGGGTCTACTACCAGGTCGTTTCAGCACCCTGATCGGTGCCCGGAGCCTCGCTCCGCAGCCCGAATTCAATCCCATGAACAACGAGGAACGGACATGCTAAGAAAACAACATGGCTCAAGCCGGATGCTCCTGAGTCCCATCGCACTGTCGCTCACGCTGGCGGCTGCGGGTTGCGCGCACAAGGGTGAATCCGGCAAGGCGGTTCCCACGCCCATCCAGCCGGCCGTGGTGCAACCCGTCGCCCCACCGCCACCGCCGCCCTCCACCTTCGAACAGCCCGCCCTGGATCGCCTGAAGCAGATGAGCGAAACCTTGGCGACAGCGAAGTCCCTCACGTTCAAGGCGCGCAGCTCCGGTGAATTCCCTGCCAAGACCGGCCAGTTCGTCACGTATTTCGCCGAGTCGAGCCTGGCGTTAAAACGGCCCAACATGCTGAGAGCAAAGGTCGGCGGAGATCTGCCGCATTTCGTGCTCTACTACAACGGCAGCAAGCTCGCGGCCTTCGACCCTGCCAAGAAGCTCTACGCGACAACGGATGCTCCGAACACCCTGGATGCCATGCTGCCATTCGCCATGGAGAAAACCGGAATCACCTTCCCCTCGGCGGATTTCATGGTGGCCGATCCCTACCAGGCCCTGACCAAGGAACTGACCCACGCCATCGTGGTGGGCCCGGCCCAGGTGCACGGCGTCGCCTGCGAGCATTTCGCCTTCATGAATGCCAACACCAACTGGGAAATCTGGATCGAGAGCGGCAAGAACGCCCTGCCACGCCGCCTGGCGGTAACCTATAAAGATGTGCCTAACTTTCCAAGATTCGTGGTGGAGCTATCCGACTGGAACCTGAAGCCCAGTCTCTCCGCCGGCATGTTCGACTTCAGCAAGCCCGAAGGCGCGAAGCAGGTGGAATTCGGAACGCAAATGGCCGCGCCCGGCAAGTGAACGGGGATTCAGCGCGCCCGTGCAACCGGCCGGCCATACCCGTGCCAAGCCTTCAGATACCTAGGACAACGAGGCAAGCATCATGTTTATGAACAAGACTTTCGCAACATCGGCAGCCATACTGGCGCTGGCCATTTTCTCCGGCTGCGCCAAGAACACCGTGCGCCCCACCAGCGAAGTGGCCAATACCGGCCTCCCCAGGCCACAGCAGGTGCTGATCTATAACTTTGCCGTCAGCCCGAGCGATGTGCACCAGAATTCCAGCATCTTCGCGAAACTGGAGCGCAACATGAAGCAGGAAAACCCGACGGCGGAGGAACTGGCGGTTGGCCGCGAGGTCGCGGACGCCCTCGCTACCGAATTGGTGGAAAAGATCCAGGCCATGGGCCTGAACCCCCTGCGCTCGGATCAGAACATGCCGGTCAACCCGGGATCTATCCTGGTCACCGGACACTTTCTCAAGATCGACGAAGGCAACCGCCTGCAGCGCAACGCCATCGGCTTCGGCCTGGGGCAGTCCTCGGTGGACTGTGATGTCGAGGTACTGGCCCCCATGCAGGCAGGGCTCTCCTCCATCGCTTCTTTCTCCGCCCATGCGGACAGTGGCGACATGCCGGGGGCTGCAGTGATGGGTCCCGCGGGCGCCGCCGCCGGCGCGGGAACGGCCGCCGTGCTGGCGACCAATGCCGCCGTCAGCGGGGCCAAGAGCTACAAGTCCTCCTCGGCCCAGCAGGCCAAGGCCCTGGCCGACAAGATCGCCACCCAGTTGCAGACTTACTTCGCCGAGCAGGGGTGGATCAGCCCAGGCGGTCAATGACCGGACATCACGCATCGGCCGGATTGCCCTACCAAGACCTGAGGCTGCACCGCATGCTAATTCATCTGCGTAGTCTGATTGCCCTGCTCGCCGTTCTGGCGTTGCAGGGCTGCGGCGCGCTTTTCCGGTTGAACGCGGTGCCCGTGGCCCAGACCATGAAGGCCGAGGTGCCCGGCATGCCCGGCGTGCGCTATTGGGTGGACCGCGACATCACGCCCCTGATCAACGACAGCATGGCGGCGCTGCAGCGCGAGCGGGACACGCTGGCCAAGCAGAGTCAAACCGGCGAACTGCCCCCCGCCAACTTCCTGGCCATTTCCGGAGGAGGCGATGACGGCGCCTTCGGCGCGGGCCTGCTTACGGGCTGGAGCAAATCCGGCACCCGCCCGATCTTCAAGGGCGTCACTGGCATCAGTACCGGAGCCCTCATCGCCCCCTTCGCCTTCCTCGGGCACGAATACGACGACCGTTTGAGCCAGGTTTACACTTCCGTCTCCAAGAAGGACATCGCCGAGGAACGTTCCCTGATGGCGGCCCTCACCAGTGACGGCATGGCCGACAACCGCCCGCTCTGGCAGTTGCTGGGCAAGTACGTGGATGAAGCCATGCTGACGCGGATCGCGGCGGAATACGGCAAGGGACGGCTGCTGCTGATCGGCACCACCGACCTGGATGCGCGCCGGCCGGTGATCTGGAACATGGGCGCGATCGCCGCCAGCAAGAATCCCAAGGCGCTGGAGCTGTTCCGCAGCATCATGCTGGCCTCGGCCGCCATCCCGGGCGCCTTCCCGCCGGTCATGATCGACGTGGAAGTGGATGGCAAAAAGTACCAGGAGATGCACGTGGATGGCGGCACGACCGCCCAAGTCTTCCTCTATCCGCCCCGCCTGTCGGACGTGATGGAACAGCACGGCATGAAACCGGCTCAGCGCGAACGGCGCGCCTACATCATCCGCAATGCCCGCCTAGACCCGGAATGGTCCTCGGTAGAACGGCGCACCATGAGCATCGCCGGCCGCGCCATCGCCTCCCTGATCCAGACCCAGGGCCTGGGCGACCTGTATCGCATCTACCTGACCGCTCAGAAGGACGGCCTGGATTACAACCTGGCCTTCATCGGAGCCGACTTCAAGGCGGAGCACCGCGAGGATTTCGATCCTGCCTACATGAAGGCGCTCTACGACTACGGCTACCGGCTGGCGCTGAAAGGCTATCCGTGGAGAAAGGCGCCGCCAGGCCTAGCGGGGTCCGAACTGCCTGGCCAGATCCACTAGCCTGAACGCGACCCTGGCAATCCGGCGCCTGCGCCCTGCCGGGTGCTTTACCCTGGCGGCCTGCTGCCTGATGGCGCAACAAGCCGCCGCCACCGACATCGAGCCAAGGGCTTATTCCAACATCCCGGTCGGCCTCAACTTCCTGGTGGTCAACTATGCCTACACCCAGGGCAATGTGAGCTTCGCCCCCACGGTGCCCATCACCAATGGCAGGATGTCCATCCACAGCGCCACCCTGGCCTACGTGCGTTCACTGGACCTCTGGGGCCATTCCGGCAAGTTCGACATCATCGTGCCCCAGGCCTGGCTGTCGGGCCAGGCGGAGGTGCTGGGCAAACCCAGGATCCGCGATATCAGCGGCTTTGCCGACCCTTGGGTGCGTTTCTACATGAATCTGCTGGGGGCGCCCGCCCTGAGCATGAAGGACTTCAGCCAGTACCAGCAGGACTGGATCCTGGGCGCCAGCCTCGCGGTCTCCCCGCCCGGCGGCCAGTACGACCCGGAAAAGCTGGTGAACCTCGGCACCAACCGCTGGGCCGTCAAGCCCGAACTCGGGCTATCCAAGGCCTTCGGTCCGCTCACTATGGAGCTGGCAGCGGGCGTCTTCATCTTCACCGACAACGACCAGCCTTTCCGTGGCAAGACCCTGGAACAAGACCCCATGGTCGCACTGCAGAGCCACCTCATCTACAGCTTCGGCAATGGCATCTGGGGGGCCTTCGACGCCAATTACTACACCGGAGGCCAGACCACCAAGGATGGCATCGAAGCCAACGACCGCATGGAGAACTGGCGCCTGGGCGGCACTCTCTCCTTTCCCATCAGCCGCCAGCAGTCCATCAAGCTGTTCGGCAGCAGCGGCATCTATGCCCGCACTGGCAGCAACTTCGATATCGTGGGACTCGCCTGGCAGTACCGCTGGGGGGAAGGACTTTAACGCCAAGAACCCTCCCGCGGCGTCTGGCGGGATTCCGGGCTTTTCATTAAAGTATCGGCAGACACTGTTAAGGACCCTCACGATGCGAACCGGACGACCCGCCAGACTCGCGCAGCCTTCGCCTTCGTCGCCACCGGGCGCGGCTGCCCGGCCCATCGCCAGGAGGCCTGGGTGAACCCGCAGCCGGCGTCCGGTCAAGCCCGGCACAGCAGCGAGGCTGGCGACTCGACCATCGAATTCTCCGGCACCTGGACCCACGCGGCCGATGTTCCGCAGGCCGAAGCGCTCCTGGAAGCCCTGCGCGCCGCCAAGCCCCAGCGCATGCGGCTGGCTGTCCATGACCTGCAAGACTGGGACAGCCGCCTGCCCACTTTCATTCTTCAGATCACCGATTTCTGCGCCGCCGACGGCATTGCCGTGGATTGCGAAGGTCTGCCGGAAGGCGTGCGCGGCCTGCTGAACCTGGCGCGGGCGGTGCCGGAGCGCAGCGGCGCGCGCCGCTCGGCCAATGGCGAGCCGTTCCTGGCCCGCCTCGGCAAGAACACCCTGGCGGCCTTCAAGGAAGCCACCGGCATGGTCGGTTTCGTCGGCGAGACCCTGCTCGCCGTGCTGGATGCGCTTCGTGGCCGGGCCCGCTACCGGACGATCGACCTCATGCTGTGCGTGCAGGAAACCGGCCCCGGCGCCCTGGCGATCGTCAGCCTCATCAGCATCCTGGTGGGGCTGATCCTGGCCTTCGTCGGCGCGGTGCAGCTCTCCATGTTCGGCGCGCAGATCTACATCGCCGACCTGGTGGGCCTGGGCACCGTGCGCGAGATGGGGGCCCTGATGACCGCCGTGATCATGGCGGGACGCACCGGCGCGGCCTACGCGGCGCAGCTCGGCACCATGAACGTCAACAGCGAGATCGACGCCCTGCGCACCATGGGCATCTCGCCCATGCATTTCCTGGTGCTGCCGCGGCTGGCGGCCTTGATCCTGATGATGCCCCTGCTCTGCCTGTATGCCGACCTCATGGGCATCCTCGGCGGCGCGCTGGTGACGGTGAGCGCCTTCGACGTCAACCTGCTGCAGTACTACAACGAGACTAGACGCGCGGTGCACCTGCCGGACCTGGCCATAGGCCTGTCCAAGAGCCTGGTGTTCGCCGTCCTCATCGCCAGCGCCGGCTGCCGGCGCGGCATGCAGTGCGGGCGCAGCGCCGCGGCGGTGGGCGAGGCGGCGACGGCGGCGGTGGTGGACAGCATCGTCTACATCGTGGTGGCCGATTCGATCATCACCCTGGTCTGCAACCGTTTGGGGATCTGAATGAGCGAGCCGGTCCCGCACATCACGGTGCAGAACCTGACCATGGCCTACGGGGACTTCGTCATCCAGCGCGATCTGGATTTCTCCATCAACCGCGGCGACGTGTTCATCGTCATGGGCGGCAGCGGCTGCGGCAAGAGCACCCTGCTGCGCCATCTGATCGGCCTGCAGCGCCCGGCAAAGGGCGAGGTTTACTACCAGCGGCAGAATTTCTGGCAGGCGGAGGACGCCGAGCGCACCGCAATCATGCGCCGCATCGGCGTGCTCTACCAGAGCGGGGCCCTGTTCAGCTCCCTGACCCTGGCGGAGAACATCGCCCTGCCCCTGGGCGAGTTCACCGACCTGAGCCCTGCGGAAATCGCCGACATCGTCTCTTACAAACTGGCGCTAGTGGGATTGGCCGGCTTCGAGGACTACTACCCGTCCGAGATCAGCGGCGGCATGCAGAAGCGCGCCGGCCTGGCGCGGGCCATGGCCCTGGACCCGGAAATCCTGTTCTTCGACGAGCCCTCGGCCGGCCTGGACCCTATCAGCGCCCGGCTGCTGGACGATCTGATCATCTCCCTGCGCGACACCCTGGGCACCACCATCGTGGTTGTCACCCACGAGTTGGCCAGCATCTTCGCCATCGGCACCAACTCGGTGTTCCTGGACCCGGAGACCAAGACCATGCTCGCCACCGGCTCGCCCAAGGCATTGCTGGAAGAATCCAAGGACCCCAAAATCATCCGCTTCTTGACCCGAGGTGAACGCGATGGCGAGGAATCCACTGTGAAAGAAGGTGCTAGGCCATGAGTAAACCCGTCAACCCGGTGGCCGTGGGCGGCTTCACCCTGGGCGCGCTGGCGCTGCTGGTGATCGGCATCCTTATGTTCGGCGGCGCGCAGTACCTGAACATGGACAAGATCTACTACGTGATCTTCTTCGACTCCTCCCTCAACGGCCTGGAGGTGGGCGCTCCAGTGAAGATGCAGGGCGTCAAGGTGGGCGCCGTCACCAAGATCTCGCTGCAAATCGACCAGAAGCACGCCAAGGTCTACAAGCCGGTGGTGATCGAGATCGACCGCAACAGCTTCGTCGGCGCCGGCGGAAAGCCCTTCGCCAAGGGCATGACCCACGAGCACCAGAAGCAAAACCGCGACAGATTGGTAGAGGCCGGATTCCGCGCCCGACTGGAGATGCAAAGCCTGCTCACCGGCCTTTTGTTCGTGGACCTGGACATCTTCCCCGGCAAGCCGGCCAACTACGTGGGACTGGAGCACCAGGGCCTGCTGGAACTGCCCGCCGTGCCCACCACAGCGGACGAGTTGCGCAACACCGCCGAGGAAGTGGCGGAGAAGATCCGCAGTCTTCCGCTGGAGCAGATCGTCGATAACTTCGGCCAAACCGTGAAGGAACTGCGCGACCTGCTCTCCTCCGAGGACGTCAAGACCTCCCGCGCCGCCCTGGCCAAAACCCTGGTGGAGATGGAAAAGACCGTCTCCACCCTCAACCGCAACCTGGAGCCCATCCTGCGCAATACTGACAAGACCATGAGCAACGCCAATGCCTTGATGCAGGATTCCCGGGAACTGGTGCAGCACGTGCACGGCGAGGTCAAGCCGATCCTGGCCACCGCCAACCAGACCCTCCAGGCGGCGACCGTTGCGCTGAACAAGGCGGGCACGGCGGTGGGCACCGTGGAGCAGGCCGTGGGGCCTGACTCCACCCTCAACGAGACCCTCATCGCCCTCAGGCAGGCGGCGCGCTCCCTGCGCGACCTCACCGATTATCTGGAGCGGCACCCGGAATCGTTGATTTCCGGCAAAGACCATTGAACAGGGGTTGAATCATGCATCCGACGCGGCTTACGGCACTCTCCCTCACCCTCCTGTCCTGTCTGATCCTCGGCGGCTGCCTGGGTACTTCACCGCCCTCGCAGTTCTATATGCTGGAGCCCCTGGCTACCGGCAAGGCGAACCCCGGCGCGCAAGCACGCGAAACCCTGCTCATCGCCCTGGCGCCGATTCAGGTGCCCGGCTACGTGGACCGGCCGCAGATCGTCCACGCCACCGGCCCCAACGCCTACCGCCTGGACGAGACCAACCGCTGGGCGGAAGACCTGGACGGCAACATCGCACGCGTCCTGACCCAGGACCTGGCGGTGCTGGTGCCGGCCGAGGTGGTGCCCGTCAACGGCTCGGTCCGGGCCCGCGAGGCCAAGCTCAAGCTGTCGCTGAACATTCTGGAATTTCATGTGGATGAGCGGGGCCAGGCACACCTGACGGCGCAGTGGCAGATCACCCGCCCGGACGGCTCAGGACCCGGCCGGCAGGTCAGCTACGCGGCGCCCGCCTCCGACAGCGACTACGCACTGATGGTCAAAGGCTTGAACCAATGCCTGAACCAGTTGGATCGAGACCTGGCGGCGGCGCTGCGGCAAGAGGCAACACGCCCGGACGCCGGGCAGCAGGCGAAAAAAAACCCACCAGAAGGTGGGTTCTAACAAGTTTTAGGAGGATACCATGACGGCACTTAGAGTCCTGCAGCTTGCGTGCCAACGCTAGCCTCCCTGAATCCACGGTACCCACGCTGGATTTGTCCCTCCGCTGGATCGCCCGCCACGCACCGAATTCGCGCTGCTGCCCGATACTGGGGCGACTGAACGAGGCAGCACGGATTCCCGCGCCGCCCGTGCGAATCCGCAGAAACGTAAAATATCCTGACGCCGGGCCCGAACGCAGACAACACGTTTCGTATCAGGCCAGGTAGATTCGCTCCAGGGCACTGCGGGCCAGATTTCCGGCCGTATCTTCCGCCTCGATGTAATAGCGCAGGTCACCCGCCCCCATTGGCAGATCGGCGGTGAAGTAATGGGCCGAACTCTGCGCTCCGGTCGCGGTGGGATAGACGCCGCGGTCGTGCATCGCCAGGGTCGACTCCCCCGCCGCGCTGCGCAGCACCAGGCTGACCCGCTTCAACCCGGAAATGTCGTGGACAAAGGTGTGCACCGTGCCCTCGCGCGGCGCATCCTGCAGGCAACCCTGGCCCCAGCGCTGTCCGCCCGGATTTTCCGGCGTCACCCAGGGTGGAAAGATGGTGGGCGCGGTGCGGTCACCGCCCCGGCGCAGCAAGTCATCGATGGCGCCGCGCAGCATGGACTGCCCCATATTGGCGGCGTTGGTGACCTGCTGGTCCCAGGTGAGCTGGCCGGTCCAGTACCAGTAGCAGCTGGTTTCCGCCGTGAGCAGCAGCCGCAGCGCATCGCCCAGGGCCGCGTGCCCGGGTTCCGCATCCTCCAGGCTGTGAACCGCGTTCTGGAAGGCAGTGAGCACCGCCCAGGAATTGAGGTCCGGCGAATACGCCTGATCGTAACGGCTGAACCACTTCATGAACTGCGGGTCGCCGTTGTCGGCGCCGCTCCAGGAACCGGGCTCGATATGGCAGGTATGTTCAGGGTCCGGCGGAAACTGCTGCAAGTAGTCGTCGATGCCGCATAGTTCGAAACGCCGGTCCTGCTGCAGCCAGTGCACCAGGGCGCCGGTGTTGTGGTGGTAATAGCTGTCCGCGCCGCCGCCATGGTTGTCGCCGTCGGAATGCAGCAGGAAGAACGGCGGATGCTTGGGATCGTAACTGCCGGTCTCGACGATGCGGTCATAGACCTGGCCCAGCACCGACGGATACTGGAGGGCGCCGAAGCCGCCGCGGGCGTCCTCGTTGCCGATGTAGCGCTCCGCCGGCACGGCGATGATCTTGTGCACCTGGCCGTCCGGATCCTCGTAGGCCACGTACTCGGGACGCAGCAGCGAGGGCGAGATCTTGGAGCCCGCCCAGATATTGTGCAGCTGCAGCCAGTCATCCACCGGCGGGTTCACCTGCTCCGCCCGATTGGGCGGCAGCATGCCCTCGCCCATGCCGGCGTAGGGGTAGTCGCGGCAGGCCCGGAAGCGGTGGATGGAGTCGTAGATGACGGACGTAACCCCCGCCTCCAGCAGTGCCGGGATGATGCGTACATGGAACGCCGTCTCCGGCGGAAACAGGGTGGAGACGGGATCGACGCCGAAGGCCTCGCGCACCAGCCCCTTGTGCCATTGGATCTGGCGCACGATGTCGCGCTGCGGGATCAAAGGCATCAAGGGATGGAAGAATCCGAAAGCGGTGAAAGCCACTCGCGGATTGCCCAGAGCCGTTTTTGCGCCAGCCATGCCGCGCAAGGGCTCCCGCCAATGGCCGAAGCGCCCGCCGCACAGGCCGTCGCTGGCGCAGCGGTCCAGTTGCTCGATGAGCGAGCCGCTCCAACTGGTGGACAGCCCCGCGTGGGGCAGGCCGCCATCGGCATACTGGCGCACCGCCGCCGGGATGAAATCGGTGTAGTTGCCGCCTCGCGATCCGAAGATGCCGTCCTTCTCCCCATCCCAGGCATAGCGGTTGGTGGTGTCGTAGTACGGCTGGTGCATGTGCTTGTGGATGCCGAAGTAGAGCTTCACCGGACCGGAACCGACGCTCACCCTTGGCGTTTGCGGGCGTGAACGCGGCCGCAGCTCAAGGTTGCGGAATACCTTGACCCAGTCCGCGCCACCGGCGCTGCCGACATCACGCTTGCGGCAGCCTTCCACCTGAATGCTCACCTGCCCGGCTTGTAGGATACCCGCCGGAATACTTACTTCGTAAGTCACGTTCCCGGCATGCGATGGGAAACAACGGATATCCTCATCCTTGAAGATCTTTTGCATGCCTTGCCCATGCAGGATCAGTTGGGGAAAAGGAATTTCGCCGTCGGCCTCAAATTGGACACTGAAGCCCGGATTCTTGCCAGACTCATCGCAGATCAGGCGCTCCGGGCTCTCCACGGCGATAATCTGAGAGAAAATGGCCATCAAGTACTCCTTTGGAAAAGATCATCGGTTTAGCCTGCGCACGCTCGCGACCGGGAGTCTCAGCAGGCAACTCCGGGGAGCCTATCATACCGTCGGGTCTGAGAAGATGAATTCGGCGGCGTGAATTTTCAGGCTGGAGAGATGCAACTGTTCGCAGGCCTCTGCCCTGGATGCCCATTGCCAGGGTTAATGACAAATCACCGGCGCCGAGTTATCCTGCAAACTCAAAAACATAATTGCATTTTCCGATGAATGCTCTCGGGGGTGACTACCGAGACACCGTTCTCGGGAGGCGCTTTTTGAAGAGTGTTCAGTCAGATGCTCTGCAGTGGAGCTCTTCACGTCTTGGAGACACGGCTAGTGATCCCGGCAAGCGTTTCCTCAAGGGGTCAGGTGAGCGATCCGCTTCTGCGTTTTTCAGTTAAGGTCAAGTTGATGCCTCTCACCCACGCGCGCAGGCTAAAGCGCAGAGTTACGCGGCGGCTTAGTGTCGACGGCGCTCAAAGGGTCGTTACCATCGAGTACCGCTACGGACTCGGCAACCAGATGTTTCAGTTGCTGACCGCGCTCAATTATGCGCGAAAGACCGAATCGAAGCTGATCCTGCATGACGACCCCGAACGATTCTCGAAGATGAGCAACAAGCCCGGCTATCACGCCAGGCCACGATATTTCGACAGCGTATTCAAGGCGCTTAAGCCTTGCTGTGTGGACAATTATGAGGCCTACCGATGGGATACCGAGCATCGCGATTCGTTCGGTACCTTTCGTGACTTGGCGCATCTCAGGCGCTACAAGCACCTCAAACTTAGCGGCTATTTCCTGTCCTACAAGTATTTCGAGGATGACTTCGAAGACTTGCTGAAGGAACTGGAGATTCGGACGTCAATCGCGGCGACGCGCGACCGCTTCAGACAATTGTTCGACCCCGAACGCCTCCAAATTTCCCTGCATGTGCGCCTCGGAGACTTCAAGAATACCTCAGACGTGCACTTCATCCTGGGCCCGACCTACTACTCCAATGCCGTCCTGCGCATCCTGCGTGCGCTCGAATGGGATGGGACGAATGGCGTCGACATCCTGATTTTCTGCGAGGAAGAGGACGACGAACTGGTCAACCAGTCTTATCTGCCTCACATAGCGGATTCTGTCGCCAGAGCCTCGGAACTCGATGGAAGCAAGCTTGAGGGAAAGTTACGTTTCCTAAAAGTACCCAACGACGCTACGGATTGGGAACAGATGTACCTGATGAGCAGTTGCCATCATCACGTCATTGCCAACAGCACCTTCTCCTGGTGGGGCGCATATCTTAACGCCAACCCGGAGAAGCAAGTGGTTTACCCTGCTCAATGGCTTACGGAACACATGACCGCACAGATTTTCCCAGACCTGATTCCGCCTGCGTGGATGGCCGAGACATAGTCTGTTCTCAGGCCTGACGACAGTCCCAAGCGTCCGGCCTGATGGTGACCGAGCGCAGGTCTAGCTTATGTGAGGGAGTCAAAGCGCTGCCAATCGCACGTGCGCAACTTTCGCAAGGCTACTTCGCAACCGTCTCCAAACCTGCCCGAGCGTCCCGCTCCCGGTACACCCAGGCCATGAATAACTGGAATCCCAGAGCCAGCATGACCGACCCCAGGAACAGGCCGATGATGCCGCCGGTGGCCATGCCGCCGAGGGCGCCCAACAGAATCACCGGCATGGGCGCGTCCACCCCTCGCCCCAGCACGAAAGGCTTGAGTATGTTGTCCACGCTGCCGGCTGCGACGGTGTAGACGGCAAACATGACCGCGACGGAAGTGGAGTCGTTGGTGTAGAACACGTAAATGATCGTCGGCAGCGACACCAGCAGCGCGGGCACCTGCATGATGCCGAACAGCAGCACCAGCATGGCCAGGATGCCCGCGCCTGGCACCCCCACCAGGATGAAGCCCGCCCCCAGCAGCAAGGCCTGAACACAGGCGATGCCGATGACTCCCTGCGCCACCGCGCGTATGGTCGAGGTGGAAAGACTCACCAGAGCCGGCCCCCGCTCCGGGCCCGCCATGCGCCCGGCGATGGCCAGGGCGACGCCATGGCCTGCCGCGCCGTAAGCCATCCAGATACCCGCCAGAACCAGGGCCACCAGGAACATCAGCACACCCGTTCCGGCGCTGGCGGCATAGCCCAAAAGTTGTTTGGTAATGATGCCAAGCTTGGGCTCGTACTTGGTGACCAGGGCGCCCAGATCGGTGTGGGCGGTGTTCCAGAGGGCATGCAGCTTGCCGCCCACCAGCGGCCATGCGGCCACGGCCGGATCGGGGGCCGGCACCTGCAATCCGCCGCTCTTGACCTGCCTGATCAGATCATGAGTGGAATCGGCGAAGGAAAAAATCAACAAGGTCGCAGGCACCAAGACGCTCAGCATGATGCCGAGCACCAGCACCGTGGCTGCCCGCCCCTCCTGTCCGCCGAGTCGACGCGCGATGATCGCGTGCAGCGGATACATGGCCACCGCAAGGATCACCGACCACAGCATCAGGCCGATAAAGGGCCGAAAAATGTAGTAGCAGTAAACCACCAGGAAGCCGATCAAGCCGACCCGGATGAACAGGTCGATCAGCTTGCGTGAGATGATTTCGTCGAGCGTCGCGCCAGAAACATGATCCAATTGATCGGTCAAGGACGTTCTCCCTTTCATGGGACTGATAGATTGGCAAAGCGCCGGGTAACCGGCTTTAGACGATAAGCTAATGCCGCGCAGGTGGAAAGCCTCTCCGTTGCGCACCATTACTTTGCGCCCCGAGGCGCTGTGGCAATCGGGCGGGTGAGTGTGCGCCGGACCGAGCTACCGTTTCCAAAGTCCGAACGGTTCGGCGGCACATCCCCCAGCCTGCGCGTCAGGGGGATGCCCGCTTGTTACCAAGGCTCTCTCGCCCCGAGAGACGAGAGAGGTCGCCTACTGCCGCTCGATCTTGAAGGTGTAGTCCGCCTTTTCGCCCCGGCGCGCGACGGCGCGGACGAGGTACGGACGGATCACATAGGTGGTGTCTGCCTGAGCCCGGATCATGGCGGTGTTGGTGCCCTCCGTCTCACCCGCGAAGACCGCCGCGCCGCTGGTGTCCTTGACGTCCTGAATATTGAAGTAGGCGGACGAACTCTTGGTTTCCATGGTGACGTCCAGTTTCTGTCCCTTGCGCACCGGCACGGCGAAAGAGGCCGTCTTGTAGCCCTCGATGCGGCCGCTCAGAGTCTTGGTGCCCGTTTCCGGAAATTCCACGGTCTGCGCTATCTCATCCGGCGATAGCAATGCCTTGACGGCGGCCATGTCCACTGTCGGCAGGCCGGCACTCACCGCCTGAGCAACCGATGCGGCGGAAGGAGTTGAAATCGAGGGAACCGCCCCTTGGGCGACAGACGCGGCGGAAGGCGCTGAAATGGAGGGTACCGCCGCCTGGGCAACAGGGGAATAGGCGTTGCCTTGGCCGGCGCAGCCGTTGAACAAAACCGCGGTTGCCGCGGCGCAGAAGGCGAAAATCTGTGGCTTCATGTCAACTCCTGATTTTTGTTTATTTTTGATCTAGAGCGCAAAGACGCTCCTGACATTTCTGGGCCACGCCAAGGTCGGAGCAAGCCAGATAGTCGCAGAAGGTGGACGCGAATTCGGACAGCCGCTTGTCCACCCGGTACACCATATGCCAATGACGAGGAATGGGAAAGTCTTTCCGGTTCACAAAACACCGCGCGCTTGACAAAGCGGCCAACCGACCGCGCCTTTCAATGCACACGATTGACCGCGTATTGGAGATGCTTGCGAACTGTCAAACCGGACACAATGCCGTAGATCGCTCGTCTCTCCTCCCTTCGTCACCGTCGGCCGTTGCTTTCAATTGACCATCGTTTCCGGCTATTGCAAAGACAGTTAATAGTAACTTTTCTCAAATTGGCGTAAGCGGCCAACACGAAGCACTGAGGTAGTATTCAGCATATACATACGGTTGAATGACATCACAGATATCCGACTTTCTCATTTCCTAAATTCGCCAGCTCATGGGTCACCGTAGATTCTTGTCTCTTGAGTATAAATACCGATCCAATAATAGAGAGTAAGGTGTATCAATTTATCTTGCCGCGTTCAAAGCAGCCACATGCCAGGGCAATTCAGAGCCTAAAGTCCATTTATTACACGCATCTCTTTGAATGCGACAATCACCTGCCTCAGCGGTTGGCTACACATTAACCTTGAGATGGCCTAGCATTTTTATCCAAAATCCTGGCCATATAAGAAACCAAGCAACAAAGAACACCGCTGAGCGGCAAACAGCATAAAAGGCATATCCTTTCCGAAGATATGACTTTGGCAGATTTGTAAAGCCTTTTACTCGCGAAGCACTCCTACCGGTCTAGCCTTTCTGCAAGACCATCGACATGAGACACCCAACCGGCCTTTGGTTGGAAAAACAGGGAGAAATAGCCATGAACGTAAAACGATACCGTAGCTTCGCGCTATTCTTGGTATTGGTGCTCGCCCTGCTCGGCGGTATATCAGCGGTATTTGCACAACAGGGAGATGCAGAACCGAATAATACTTGCTTGGGTGCACAGGATGTCGATTTTAGCGCAGATAATTCACCATTTCTGGTAGAGGGCGAACTGTCCGTTGGTGACGTCGACTTTTTTAGGCTTCACTTACCCCCAAGTAATTATATCAAAATCACCTTAGAGGGCGCGTGGCTCTATATCCATGCCCCACCCCCCTTAGGCGATCCTGTACTCGGAGTTTTCGATAGCAATTGCAAACCTTTGTCTTATAACGACGACTCGGGCTCGTTAAACTCCCAAATTGCCATCAATGTTCCAGCGGACGGTGTGCTAATTGTGGCTGCGACTGGATTCGATGATTTTGGATTCAATGGTACCCATATCCAATCCGGCGGGTATTATCTAAGTGTAGTAAGTCCATTCACAAAGATCGGTTCGATCAGCGGCCGACTCATGGACGCCGCAACGGGCAATATTACCGGTTGTGGCTACGTGGATTTAATGTGGTGCTCTACTCCTGATGAAGCTGGGTCATGCACCAATAACGTGAACTGGGGCGACGCGACATACGACGGTAGTTTCTATATCAACGCGGACCTAAAGGGCCAACCGCTACCGGCCGGCACGTACATGGTGGTTGCTCACTGCGGCAACTATCAGGACAATCAGGTTGGACCCTTTGCCGTAGGCCAGGGTGAAAACTACAAAGTGGGGGACATCGCGCTGACGCCGAATCCAAGCATAGGGTCGATCAGCGGACGGGTTGTTGACGCCGAGAGCGGCGTAGGGCTTTCTGGACAGGAGTATCCGTTTGCTTATGTTTACTTGACCCAGTGCGGCTTCAGTTGTGGGGGCATCAGCGAAACAGCAACCGATAACGAAGGTCGCTTCACGTTCAACACGCAAATCCCGGCTGGCGATTATACACTGGTGGTCACCGCCCAGAACTATCAACAAGTTCAGCAGGAAGTACTGAGTGTCCAAGAGTACGAGAATCGGGACATCGGCAATGTTCCACTGCAACTGTATCCCATCAAGTTCTCAGTGGTCCGCCCTTGCGGCAGTTTTCCAGCGAAAGGTGGAACCTGTCGTTACAGCGTAAGAGTCACAAACCTCACAGGGAAGCAGATGAGCGGTGCAGCCTGGAGCATAGTGAACAGCAGCGATCTAAGGTCTTTGGGAGGCGATACCACCTTCCAGACCGCGAACCCGACTAAAATGACCCTTAAACCGGGTGCGAGCCGCGTGGTGGACTTCCAATTCTACGTGCCGAGCTCGGTGCGAGAAGGGACTAACATCTGTGCCGACGCACTCTTCGGCCAGGACATTAACCAGCCTTACTTCAACCTTCAGGGCAGGAAGAATCTGCTCTGCATCGGCAAGGGCGTGACCAGTTTCTCGATCTTGTCCAAACAGGAATCGCAGACGCTTTCCAGGGAGCGCCAGCATCCGCCGCTGAAGGGTCTTAAACCTGGGAAAAACAGACGATAGGCTATTCGCACCTCAACTCTGGCCTTCCATTGCGGAGGCCTCTAGGCCGCCTTCGGGCGGCCTTTGCTTAGCGACTCTAACGAAGCCAGGGGCATCGTCCCTCGGCCAGAAGGCGTCCGGCCACCAACAGTATGGCCGACGCCCAGCCTACGCGCGTGTTTGCCGACGACTTAGCCGCCAACTCCCGTGTCTCAGGACCCCAGCCCACCTCACTCCTCGCTGTCCGGCGCGCTTGGCTCGCCAGCCGCCTGCGTGTGAGAGCCCAGGTAGTCGCAGAAGGTCTGCGCCACCACCGACAGCCGCTTGTCCGCCGGATACACGATATGCCAATGGCGGCGGATGGGGAAGCCCTCGACGTCGAGTATGACCATTCGCCCCACCTCGCTCTCCAGGGCAATCGTGCTCCGCGACAGCACCGCCACTCCCAGTTTCGCCATGACCGCCTGCTTGATGGCTTCGTTGCTGCCCAGGGTCAGGCGTTCGCGCAGGCTGATGCCGCGCTCGGCGAAGAAACGTTCCGTGGCGGTGCGGGTGCCGGAGCCGGGCTCGCGCATCAGAAACCATTCCTCGGCGAAACGCTGCGGCGGTATGTTCTTCACGCCAGCCAGGGGATGTTCGGGATGGGCCAGCATCACCAGCGGGTTGGCCATGAAGGGCAAGGCCGTTACCGCCATCTGCTTGGGCGGGCGCCCGAGGATGTAGAGATCGTCTTCGTTCCTTGCGAGGCGTTCCAGCAGGGCCTGCTGGTTACTCACCTTCAACGACACCTCGATGCCCGGGTAAAGATCGCAGAAAGGGCCCAACACCCCGGGCACGAAATACTTGGCGGTGGTGGTGACCCCCAGGCGCAACTGGCCCTGCTTGAGTCCCTTGCGGTCCGCCACTTCCATCTCGAAGCGCGCCAGTTCACCCAGGATGGTGTCGCACAGGCTCTTGAGGGACTGGCCGGTTTCCGTCAGATAGATCTTCTTGCCGATCTGCTCGAACAGGGGCAGGCCGACGCTGTCCTCCAACTGCTTCACCTGGATGGAAACCGCGGGCTGGGTCAGGTGCATTTCCTCCGCGGCGCGGGTGAAACTCAGGTTGCGGGCGACGGATTCGAACAGCTTGAGTTGGCGCAGGCTGACGTTCATACATTAACCATAGTAAATCATCACTATTAAATCATTTAACTGTTATTTATACATGAGGACTTTACCATAGGCAGCCATCGGACATCAGCGTCCGCAGCTCATCCCCTAACCAAACTGGAGATTGCAAACATGGCCAGCCAGAACCCGGTGTCGCACGTCAAAGCCGAGGAAGTCACCGCTCCCCTGAGCGTCGCCGAGCTGCCGCAGTCCGGCGGCTCAATTCTTGTCTCGGGCATCAAGGCACTCGCCGATGACTATGACCTGTTCCTGGTCGATCAATGGGGCGTCCTGCACGATGGCCAGAAGGCCCTGCCGGGTGCGGCCGAGTGCCTGCGCCGCCTGATGGGCCTGGGCAAGCAGGTGGTCATCCTCAGCAACTCCGGCAAGCGCGCGCAGTTAAATGTACAGCGCCTCGAAGAACTGGGCATTCCCCGCGCGTGCTACTCGCAGTTGGTTACCTCGGGCGAAGTGGCGCGCGACTGCCTGGCCCGTGGCATCCACCCCTTCACGGCCGACCTGGGCCGGCGCTGCCTGCTCTGGAGCAACGGCGCGGATGCCACCCTGCTGGAAGGCCTGGACATCGAGCCGGTGCGCCGCATGGCCGATGCCGATTTCATCCTGTTGGCCGGCGTCGACGACGCCAAGCCCATGGCCTTCTACGAGACCGAGCTGCACCAGGCGCGCATGCAGGGCATCCCGCTGGTCTGCGCCAACCCGGACACGGTGCGCTTCTCCAGCCATGGCCTGACCTTCAGCGCCGGCGAGGTGGCCCACCGCTACGAATCCATGGGCGGCAAGGTCCATTACATCGGCAAGCCCCACGCCTCCATCTACGAGTACTGCCGGTCCCTGCTCCCCCAGTTCGCGCCTGAACGCACCCTGGCCATCGGCGATTCCTGCTTCCACGATGTCATGGGCGGCGCCAAGGCCGGCGTGCACACCGCTTTCGTCACCGGCGGTATACACCACGCCGAATTCAGCGGGCTGCAGTCCGAAGCGCAGTGCCTGGACGTGGTTGCCGCCATCGCCAAGGACTACGGCGTCCGGCCCGACTGGGTGATTCCGCAGTTGCAGTGGGGGCCCGAGGAAACGGCTACCGCGCAGGTCATCCCCCTGGAAAAGCTGCGCAACAGCGACGTCGCGCTGGTGGGCGGCAAGAACGCCTCCCTGGGCGAGATGCTGAGCCAACTGTCCTCCAAAGGCATCCGCGTACCGGGCGGCTTTGCCACCACCGCACAGGCGTTCCGCGAATTCATCGCCCACGGCCGGCTGGCCGAACGCATCGAGGCGGAACTGGCCGGCCTGGACGTGGAGGATGTCAATGCCCTGGCGGCGGCCGGCGCGACCATCCGCGGCTGGATCTTGGAATCGCCTTTCCCCGAGGCGCTGGAGCAGGAGATCCGTGATCACTACCTGGCCCTGGTGGCCGAGGCCGGCGAGGAAGCCTCATTCGCCGTGCGCTCCTCCGCCACCGCCGAGGACCTGCCCGACGCTTCTTTCGCCGGCCAGCAGGAAACCTTCCTCAACATCGTGGGGCTGGACAACATACTGCATGCCATCAAGGAAGTATTCGCTTCGCTCTACAACGACCGCGCCATCGCCTACCGGGTGCACAAGGGCTTCACCCACGCCGAAGTGGCGCTGTCCGCCGGAATCCAGCGCATGGTCCGCAGCGATACGGGCAGCGCCGGCGTCATGTTCAGCATGGACACCGAATCCGGCTTCCGCGGCGTGGTGTTCATCACCTCGTCGTACGGCCTGGGCGAGACCGTGGTGCAGGGCGCGGTGAACCCGGACGAGTTCTACGTGCACAAGGAGTTGCTCAGCCAGGGCCGCCCCGCCATCGTGCGCCGCACCCTGGGCAGCAAGCGCAGCAAGATGGTGTTCGGCAGCGCCGCCGAGGCAGGCAAGTCCACAGTCACCGAGGCGGTAGCGCCCGAAGACAGCGCGCGCTTCTCGCTCAACGACGCGGAGGTGCTGGAACTGGCCCGCTACGCCATGACCATCGAGCAGCACTACGGCCGCCCCATGGACATCGAATGGGGCAAGGACGGTCTGGACGGCAAGCTCTACATCCTGCAGGCGCGGCCCGAAACGGTGAAATCGCGCCAGGCCGGCACGGTGGAGACCTTCACCCTGCAGGGCACCGGCGAGGTGCTGATCACCGGCCGCGCGGTCACCCAGCGGATCGGCCAAGGCCCGGTGCGGGTGATTCGGCACCCGTCCGAAATGGACCGCGTGCAGCCGGGCGACGTGCTGGTGGCGGACATGACCGATCCCAACTGGGAACCGGTGATGAAGCGCGCCTCGGCCCTGGTCACCAACCGCGGCGGGCGCACCTGCCACGCGGCCATCATCGCCCGTGAGCTGGGCATCCCGGCCATCGTCGGCTGCGGCAATGCCACCGAGGCGCTGCAGGAAGGCGAGGTCGTCACGGTGTCCTGCGCCGAGGGCGATACCGGCAAGGTCTATGCAGGCGCCGTGCCCTTCCAGGTGGAATCCCGGGAAGCGGAAGCCATGCCCAAGGTGCCGGTGAAAGTGATGATGAACGTAGGTAATCCGGACATGGCCTTCACCTTCGCGGCGACGCCCAATGAAGGGGTCGGTCTGGCCCGAGTGGAATTTGTCATCAACAACATGATCGGCATCCACCCCAAGGCCATCCTCAACATGGAAAGCCTGCCGGCGGAACTCCAGGCGGAGGTTGCCAGTCGCGCCAGCGGCTATGCCAACCCCCGGGAGTTCTACATCGAGAAGCTGGTGGAAGGCGTCGCCACCATCGCGGCGGCCTTCTACCCCAAGCCGGTGATCGTGCGCCTGTCGGACTTCAAGTCCAATGAGTACCGCAAGCTGATCGGCGGGGACATTTACGAGCCGGAAGAGGAGAACCCCATGCTCGGCTTCCGCGGCGCGGCGCGCTACATCGCCGAGGACTTCCGCGACTGCTTCGAGCTGGAGTGCATCGCCATGCGCAAGGTGCGCGAGGAACTGGGCCTGACCAACGTGGAACTGATGATCCCTTTCGTGCGCACCCTGGAGGAAGCCCGCTCGGTGGTGGACATTCTGGCGCGCAATGGCCTCAAGCGCGGCGAGCACGGGCTGCGCCTGATCATGATGTGCGAGATCCCGTCCAACGCGCTGCTGGCGGAGGAATTCCTGCAGTACTTCGACGGCTTCTCCATCGGCTCCAACGACATGACCCAGCTCACGCTGGGCATGGACCGGGACTCAGGGCTGATGGCGCACGGTTTCGATGAACGCGATCGCGCGGTGAAGGTGCTGCTGAAGATGGCTATCAACACCTGCAACCGCCTGGGCAAGTACGTGGGCATCTGCGGCCAGGGCCCATCGGATCATCCCGACTTCGCCCAGTGGCTGCTGCAGCAGGGCATCCAGTCCGTGTCCCTGAACCCGGACACGGTGGTTGCCACCTGGAATCGGTTGGCGGAGTGACCGGCACGCCGGTCGAAGGCGACAGGAAGCGGGCAGGTCGGGATAACCTGCCCGCTTCTCCTTGAAGGACTTGAAACCCCGATCGCAGACAGCCATGCACGACCGCACGGTCTTTTTCATTTCCGACGGCACCGGCATTACCGCCGAGTCCCTGGGCCATCTCCTGGCGCATTTCCCCATGGTCCAGTTCCGCCAGGTCCGCATGCCTTTCATCGACAGCGAGGAGAAACTGACGCAGGCGGTGGCGGCCATTCGCCGGGTGGCGGCTCAGGAACCGGCGCGGCCGGTGGTCATCGCCACCCTGCTCCGCCCCGACTGGCGCGCGCGCCTTAGGGACAGCGGCGGACTGCTGCTGGATGTGTTCGGGCTGTTCGTCGATCCCCTGGCCTACGAACTGGAACAGACACCGCAGGGCGAACTGGGCAAATCCCGCAGCGCCACCGGCAGCGCCTATTTCGCCCGTATCGACGCCATCAACTACACCCTCAACCATGACGACGGGATGAGCAATCAGGGCCTGGAGGAAGCACAGGTGATCCTGGTGGGCGTCTCCCGCTGCGGCAAGACGCCCACCTGCCTCTATCTGGCCATGCAGTTCGGCGTCAAGGCGGCCAACTACCCGCTGACCCCCGAGGACTTCGCCCGCGGCGTGCTGCCTCCGGCGCTGCTGGCCTACGGGACCAAGTTGTTCGGGCTCAGCATCAGCCCCGAGCGGCTCCACTCGGTGCGCAGCCAGCGGCGCCCGGACAGCGCCTACGCGGCGCTGGAGACCTGCCGCGCGGAAATCCGCAAGGCGGAGAGCCTGATGCGCGAGGCGGGCATCACGTGGCTGGATTCCTCCACCCGCTCCATCGAGGAGATCGCCACCACCATCCTGCAGCGCGCGCGGCTGCCTTCGCTGGAATCCTACCTCTAGCCTTGCCAAGTCCCTGCGCGCCACGGACAATCTGGCCCTTGGAACTCGGGCGGGCTTTATGGGTCAGGGAAGTCGAACAAACTCGAAAATTTTGCACCGAAGAGCGAAAGGCGCGCAGTACGCCCATGCCGCCATCCCAGACACGACGATAGACGCATGACGCCGCACACGGACCATCCCGCGCTGCACCCGCTGACGCGCCTGAAACAGTTCTACACGATCGAGCGCCAGGACATCTGGATCATCGTCGGCTACGGCATCGGCATCGGCATCATGTCCCTGGCCACACCCATCGCGGTGCAGGCCCTGGTCAGCACCATCACCTTTGGCGCCCTCTACCAGCCTCTGCTGGTGCTCTCCCTGATCCTGCTGGCCTCGGTGTCATTCAGCAACCTGCTGGTAGGCATCCAGTTCTATGTGGTGGAGATGCTGCAGCGGCGCGTGTTCGTGCGCTTCTTCGGCGCCGCCGCCGATCGCGTGCACCGGGCCAGCGCCGAGACCCACGACCGCGAACACGTGACCGAACTGGCCAACCGCTTCTTCGACGTCATGACCCTGCAGAAAGCCGGCTCCGTGCTCCTGCTGGAAGGCGGCGGCTATCTGCTGCAGACCGGCATGGGCATGATCCTGCTGGCCTTCTACCATCCCATTCTGCTGGCTTTCGACGTGCTCCTGGCGGCATGTCTCGCGGTGATCCTGTTCGGCCTGGGCCGTGGCGGCATCGCCAGCGCCATCCGCCAGTCCAAGGCCAAATACGCCGCTGCCGGCTGGCTGGAGGATATCGCGCACAATCCCAATTTGTTCCGCTCGGGCGGCGGACCGGAATTCGTCGCCCGCCACAGCGACCAGATCGCCCGCGATTACCTGGATGCATCCGCGGCCCATTTCCGCATCCTCATGGGCCAGAGCATTGGCGCCCTGAGCCTGCACGCGGTGGCCAGCACCGCTCTTCTGGGCCTGGGCGGCTGGATGGTAATTGACCGGCAACTGACCCTCGGCCAATTGGTGGCGGCCGAACTGGTGGTCAGCGCCATGATTTATGGCCTCACCCGCCTGGGCAAGACCCTGGAGAACTTCTACGAAATGATGGCGGGTATCGACAAGCTGGGCCATCTGCTGGACCTGCCCGCAGAACAGGGTGGAAGCCAGCCGCTTACGCCCACGTCCGCCCCCGCCACGGTGACCTTGCACGCGGTCAGCTTCCACTATCCGGGCGGGCCGCCCCTGCTCGACCGTATCGAACTGGAGCTGAAACCGGCGGATCACGCGGCGCTCACGGGCCCCGGCGGAGCCGGCAAAGGCACCCTGCTGGATCTGATGTTCGGCCTGCGCTGGCCTTCGGCCGGCAGCGTGCTGCTGGACGGCCATGACCTGCGCAGCCTGGATCTGGACAGTCTGCGCAGGCAGGTGGCCCTGGTGCACCGCCCGGAAATCCTGGCTGGCAGCGTCATGGAAAACCTGAGCCTGGGCCGCCCCGATGTGAATGCGGACGAGGCCTTCGCGGCCCTGGAAGCCGTCGGCCTCCTGGACGAAGTACTGGCCTTGCCCCAAGGCCTTCAGACCGAACTGAATCACCACGGCATGCCGCTGCTGCCGGAACAGTTGCTGCGCCTGTCCCTGGCCCGGGCCCTGGCGGGACGTCCCAGATTGCTGCTGCTGGACGAGGTGTTCGAGCGGATCGCGGCGCACCGGGTCGAAGCCATTGCCGCCCGCATTCTGGCCCCGGACGCACCCTGGACGGCGGTTGTCAGCACGCAGCACCCGGCGGCGCTGGACCGCTGCAAGCGCGTTTTTCGCCTGGAACAAGGCCAGCTGGTTGAACCTCACATGAATCGGGGGGCGCCGCATGGCTGATCGGCAGTCCCTGTTCCCGCGCGAGCCGCTGGCGGCGCTGGCCCAGGCCGAGACCCACCCGGCGGCGCGTCTCCTGGCTCGCTGGCTGGCAGTGATCCTGCTGGTCCTGGTGGTCCTTCTGGCCTTCACCCCCTGGCAGCAGAACATCACCGGTATCGGGCGCGTGGTGGCCTACGCGCCGGTCGAGCGCCAACAGACCGTGGGTGTGCCGGTGGAGGGGCGGCTGCTGCGCTGGCTGGTGCGGGAAGGCAGCCAGGTGCAGGCCGGCGATGTGCTGGCGGAATTGAGCGACAACGATCCGATGCTGCTGCAGCGCCTGGAGGCGGAGCGCGAGACCGTGCTGGCGCGCCAGACGGCGACCCGGGCTCGCCTGGAAACGGCGCGGGAGCAGTTGCGCATGGCCGAGGCGGCCCGGCCCCAGGCCCTTCAGGCCGCGCAATCGCGGGTGCGAATGGCCGACGAGCGGCGGCTCGCCGCGCGCCACGCCCTCACCGCCGCGCAGGCGGCGGCGCAGACCTCGCGCTACAACCTGGACCGGCAGGAGCGCCTGCAGGGCAAAGGCCTGTCCTCCCGCCGCACCCTGGAACTGGCCCAACTGGAAATGACCCAGCGCCGTACCGAGACCGAGCGCAGCGGTGCGGCGCTACGCGCCGCCGAGAGCGAACTGGCGGCCATCCAGGCCGATTTGCGCAAGCTGGAAGCGGACACCACGGCCTCCGTGGAAAAGAGCCGGGCCGAGTTCAACAAGGCGCAGGAGGACCTCAATTACGTGCAGGCGGATCTGCTCAAGCTGGACACCCGCCTGGCCCGCCAGCGCACCCAGACCATCACGGCGCCCCGCAAGGGCGTGGTGCTGCGCCTGCTCGCCAATCCCGGGGCGGAAATGCTGAAGGCTGGTCAGCCTCTCGCCATCCTCATCCCCGACACGGTGGAGCGCGCCGTGGAATTGTGGGTGGATGGCAACGATGTCCCCCTTATCACCCTGGGGCGGCCCGTGCGTCTGCAGTTCGAAGGTTATCCCGCGGTGCAGTTCGGCGGCTGGCCGGAAGTGGCCATCGGAAGCTTCGGCGGGCGCGTGGCCCTGATCGACGCCACGGACGATGGCAAAGGCCACTTCCGCCTCCTGGTGACTCCCGACCCCGACGACCACCCCTGGCCCAGCGCCCGCTTCCTGAGGCAGGGCGTGCGCACCAACGGCTGGGTGCTGCTGGCGCGGGTCACCCTGGGCTACGAGTTGTGGCGTATCTTCAACGGCTTCCCGCCCATCGTGTTGCCCGAGTACCCGATTCCCTACAAGGCCGACGGGGACGACAAGAAATCCTCGGAGGACAAGGAGAAATGAGGCGGCACGCGGTTCGCCTTTTGGCGGTGGTGATTTTCGGCCTCACGGCGCGGCCAGGCGCCGCCGCGCCGCCCCTGGAACTGGGCGAGGTGGTGGATGCGGCCGTGCGCGCCTTTCCGGGACTTCTGGCGGCGCAGACCCGGCAGGACGTGGCCGATGGCGAGAAACTGGCTGCCGAAGGCGGCTTCGACACCAACCTCAAGACCCAGACCCGCTGGTCCCTGGCGGGGCTTTACCACAACAACAACTACGACGTATCCCTGGAACAGCCCACGGGGCTATGGGGCACCACCTTCTTCGGCGGCTGGCGGCGCGGCACGGGGGACTATCCGGTGTACGAGGGCAAGAGCCTCACCGCCAGCGACGGCGAGGCGCGCATGGGCGTGAACATTCCGCTCTGGCGCAACGGCCCCATCGACCGCCGCCGCGCCGCCCTCGCCCAGGCCGAACTGGGCCAGGGCATCGCCGCACACGACGTGGACCAGGCCATGATCGACCTGCGCCGCATCGCCGCCTACCGCTACTGGGACTGGGTACTGGCTGGCCAGCGCGCCCGCATCGCCCGTGACCTGCTGGAAGTGGCCGAATCCCGCGACGCCGGCCTGCGCGAGCGGGTGGCGGCTGGCGATCTGCCCGAATTCGAGGTGCTGGACAACCAGCGCGCCATCCTGGAGCGCCGCGAACGGGTGGTCGCTGCCCAACGCCTGCTGGAACAGGCCTCCATCCAGCTCTCCCTCTATTACCGGGACGCCGCCGGCCAGCCGGTGCTGCCCGAAGCGGAACGGCTCCCCGCCAACCTGCCGCCCGCGCCGCCGCCGAAGCCGGCGCGTTTCGAACAGGCCCTGACCTTTGCCCACGCGGGCCGCCCGGAGCTCAAGCGTCTCGACCTGCAGCGGCGGCAGAACGAGACGGAGCTGGAACTGCAGCGCAACCAGCAGGCGCCGGGCGTGGACCTGACGCTGCAAGGCGCGCAGGACTTCGGCACCAGCAAACAGAAGCCCAACCGGGAGGAGTTCTACGCCGGAGTGACCCTGGACATTCCCCTGCAACGCCGTGTGGCCACGGGCCGCACCCGGGTGGCCGAGGCCAACCTCCGGCGCATTGCCCAGGAAACCAAACTGGCCGAGGACCGCATCGCCAACGAGGTGCGCGACGCCCTCTCCGCCCTGGCCGCCGCGCATAAGCGCACCGAACTCGCCCGCCAGCAGCGGGAGGCGGCGCACAAGCTGGAAGACGGCGAACGGGAGCGCTTTGAACTGGGCGACAGCACCCTGCTGGTGGTGAACCTGCGCGAGATCGCCCACGGCGATGCCGCCCTGCTCCTGGCCGATGCCCTGGCATCGGCGCAAAGAGCCCAGGCGGATTTTCTTGCCGCCATCGGCAGCGACCATATGCCCGCCGCCGCCCGCTGAGCCACCCGACACGACCTCATGCGGTGTGCGGGCCGGGTGACCTGAACAACCCCACCACATCGAACCTGCCGGAGGGCTACTCAACCAGGCTGTGCCCCGCCACCATGGACCGGAACCGCCGGATTCCGCCGTGGGCGTGTGCTGACCACGGGGTCGTTTTTCACACCGGCAGCACCTGATCGGACAGGGTCCACAGATGGCCGAGTTCCGAGGCAAGCACCACGACCCAGATAAGGATGCTGATGCCCGTCGCCGCGGCGGAAATATCCTTGATCACGCGGATCTTCTCGTTCTGCCGCGTTTCCACGAAATCGCACAGGGCCTCGATGGTGGTGTTGAACATCTCGGCGATCAGCATCAATCCCGTGGCGGCAAACACGGACACAAGGTCCAACCACTGTCGGAAATGAAAGCTTATCCCCAGGACGACAGCGGAAAGCACCAGCTTGTAAGCGACGCTGAAGTCATATATGACCGCATAGCGCAGTCCCGACAGACAGACGTGGAGCTTGCGCAGGGGGTGATAGCCGCCCTGCCCGGTTCCGAGAAACTTGTTACGCATACCATCACCCCAGCGGAACGTTAAGGTGTTTCAACAGATAGCCCAGCCCAAGGACCCAGCTCAGCGCGAGCAAGGCTCCGGCCACCACGTCGGAGGGGTAATGCACCTGCAGATAAACCCTGGAAAACCCGACGCAGGCGGCCCAGGCGAACAGCCCGGCACCCAGCCAGACGGCGTCGCCGGCAGTCTGGGGCCGCAGGGCCAGAAAGAGCGAAAGGGCAAACGCCATCGCCTGGGCGGTGTGGGCACTGGGATAGGAGGCATCCAGGGGCACGCTACCCACCGGTGCGTAGAGGTCGGGCCGCAGGCGCGCAAACCAGGGCTTGCTGGCATGGGCCGCCAGGCTGGCACCCAAAAGGCCCAAGGCGAGCAACCAGGCCTGTCCGCTACGGCCGCTCCAGGCCAGGGCAGCCACTCCCAAGCCGGTGACCGGAATAAGCACGGATAGGGATCCGGTCCAGGTCAGCGCCCCGAACCAGGCGTCCAGACGGGCGCCCCGCAGGGCCTGGGCTGCCGCCAGGCCCCAACGGTCCGGAACAAAGGGCTGCGCGGTTAGCGACTCCAGCAGGATCAAGCCCAGTGCGCCGCCGGCCCACAGGAGCCAAGCCGGCCATAGCGAAAGCCAGTGACTCCAGGCGGCCCTGTCTAGGGCGTTCACGGCACCCGCTCCGAAACGTGCTGGCGCTGCACCTTGGTTCGCCCCGGCCGCGTGAGCGTGCCGCCGCGGCGTGAGCGCCAGCTGGCAGAAACGAATTTCTCCAGCCCTACCAGGGTGAACACCACCAGTCCGCCAAGCAGGTTCAGCAGCCACTCATCCACCCCGAGGGCCGCGCTGTGGAACAGCCAGTTCATCACCGGCAGGTAGACGAAGGCCGCCTGGGAAGCCAGCATGACGGCCAGCCCGACCCACAGCCAGGGGTTGGAGAACACGCCCAGAGAGAACATGGAGCGCGTGAGGGACCGGCAGTTGAACAGATACAGGGACTGCCCGACGATAAACATGTTTACGGCGGCCGTGCGCGCTTTTTCCACCGTCTCGCCATGGGACAACTCCCATTCGAACAGGCCAAAGGCGCCCGCCGTTAGGAGCAGGCCCACGAACACGGTGCGGAACATCAAGTGGCCGGTGAGGATGGGCTGGTCGGGGTGACGCGGCTGGCGCAGCATCACCTGCGGCTCCCGCGCCTCGAAGGCCAGGGTCAACCCCAGGAACACCGCTGTGGTCATGTTGATCCACAGTACCTGCACCGGCAGGATGGGCAGTTCGACCGCCGCGAGCACCGCCGTGAGGATGACCAGACCTTGGCCGATGTTGGTGGGCAAGGTCCAGGTGATGAACTTCACCAGGTTGTCGTACACGCCACGGCCCTCTTCCACGGCGGCGCCGATGGAGGCGAAATTGTCGTCGGTGAGCACCATGGCGGCGGCCTCCTTGGACACCTCGGTGCCGGTGATGCCCATGGCGATGCCGATATTGGCCTGGCGCAGAGCCGGAGCGTCGTTGACGCCGTCACCGGTCATCGCGACCACATGCCCGCGTGCCTGCAGTGCTCTCACCAGGCGCAGCTTCTGTTCCGGCGCCACGCGCGCGAACACCGTCACACGGTCGGCCACCTGCGGCAGGTCCGCATCAGGTACGGCCGCCAGCGCCCGACCGTCCAGGGCTTCCAGATCCTCCCCGCCCAGTCCGATCTGGCGGGCGATGGCCACGGCGGTGGCCAGATGATCGCCGGTGATCATCTTCACCCCGATGCCGGCGCGTCGGCAGGCGGCCACGGCGCGTACCGCCTCGGGGCGCGGCGGATCTATCATGCCTTGCAGGCCGATGAAGCTCAGGCCTTGCGCAACCTGCCCATGCTCCAGGCGGCCAAGGTCCTTGGCCGCCTCCACCCGGGCAAAGGCCAGCACCCGCATGCCCTCCGAGGCCATCCGCTCGACCTGCTGGTTGATGGCATGCGCATCCAGGGCGACAGGCTGCAGAGCCGCGTCCAGGGCAGCGTTGCAGCGTCCCAGGATGCTCTCCACCGAGCCTTTGAGGTAGATGTGGCTGGCGTCCGCCGCCTGCAGCCGATGCAGGGTGGCCATGAATTGATGGGCCGACTCGAAGGGAATGGCATCCACGCGCGGATGCTCGGCATGGACCTCCTCGGGCGTCAGCCCTGCCTTGCGCGCGGAGACCAGCAGGGCGCCCTCGGTGGGATCGCCCTCGATGCGCCAGCCGTCCTGGTCATGCACCAGGCGCGCGTCGTTGCACAGCAGGCCCGCTTTGAGGCACTCCATCAGAGCGTGGCGCTGTCCCGCCACCGCCGCCTTTCCATCGAGGCTGAAGCCGCCCTCGGGTTCATAGCCCGCGCCGCTGACCCGGTAACATTCGCCCGCCGCGTAGACGGCCTGCACCGTCATCGCGTTCTGGGTCAAGGTGCCGGTCTTGTCGGAACAGATCACCGTGGTGCTGCCCAGGGTCTCCACCGCTGGAAGCTTGCGGATGATGGCGTTGCGCCGGGCCATGCGAGCAACGCCGATGGCCAGGGTGATGGTGACAGCCACCGGCAGGCCCTCGGGAATGGCGGCCACCGCCAGGGCGACGGAGGCGATGAAGGTCTCCACCGCATCCTCCCCGCGCAGCCAGCCAGCCAGGAAGGTCAGCCCCGCGAGAAGCAGGATGAACCACATGAGCAGCCGGCTGAACTGTCCAATCTTGACCGTGAGCGGGGTTTCCAACTCGCTGGCCTCGGCGATCAGCCGGTTGATCCGGCCGATTTCCGTGGCATCGCCGGTCTCCACCACCAGGCCAAGGCCAGTGCCATAGGTCACCAGGGTGGAGGAGTAGGCCATATTGGCCCGGTCCGCCAGCAGGGTGGACGCCTCCAGCGGCGCGCTGCGCTTTTCCACCGGCACCGACTCGCCGGTGAGCGGGGACTCGTCGACCTGCAGGTCGCGCACGCGCAGCAGGCGGAGATCCGCGGGCACCTTGTCGCCGGACTGCAGAAATACGATATCGCCGGGAACCAGTTCCTCGGCGGGAATCACCTGTCGCGCCCCGCCGCGCAGCACCGCCGAACTGATGCTCAGCCCCCGGGCGAGGGCGTCGATGGCCCGCAGGGCATTCAGTTCCTGCACGAAGCCGATGATGGCGTTGAGCAACACCACGCCGAAGATGACGCTGGCATCGACCCAGCCCTTCAGCGTTCCGGTCACCGCCGCGGAAATCAGCAGGATGTAGATCAGGGGATCATGGAACTGCGAAAGAAACAGCCGCACCGGACCCTTGCCGGGCCTGGGGGTCAGCCGGTTGCGGCCGTGGATTTCCAACCGCCGGGAAACCTCGTCGCTGTTGAATCCCGTGGTCTCATCTGCAGCCAGCGCCGCCAGGCACGCCTCGGCACTGAGGGCGTGCCACGCCTGCGGCGGGGATGCTTTGTTTGCCATGCTCATCGCTCCGGTTCAGTTGAAGGTGCCTGAACATTCGGCGCGATCAGGGCCCTGAAAGTTCCCGGAGAGCGTGGAGACGGCTAGAACAGCGCGAAATCCGTGACGGAGAGCAGCGGCAGGTTGCTCAACACCGCAAACCTGACCGGGGGCGCAGCCTTATTCGAACCGTCGGCGTCGTAGTACAAGTTGCCTCCGGTGGTGTCGTAGATCAGGCGCGTCTGCGGAGTGGTGGCCTGTTTCTGACCGGGCCCCGACTCGAACTGGGCAGCGTCGGTGATGGTGCCGAGGTTCTTTCCCATGTATTTGTGGGGGATGGAAAAGATGCTGGTCTTGAGGAAGATCTGGTCACTGCCGGGGGTGAAGTCGGTGATGGTGTCCACATTGGTCGTAGCGTCCAGGGCGCTGCCGAAGCGGAAGGCATCCACCCCGCCTCCACCGGTCAGGGTGTCCTTGCCGGTGCCGCCATTGAGGGTGTCGTTGCCGTCACCCGCCGTCAGATCGTCGTTGCCGTCGCCCCCGTCGAGCTTGTTGTTGCCTTCCAGGTCCACCAGGGTGTCCTTGCCCTGCCCACCCTTGAGTTTGTCATCGCCGGCACCGCCGTTCAGGCTGTTGGCCGCGGTGTTTCCCCGGATGACATTGGGGTTCAGGTTGCCGACGCCGTTCAGCGTGCCGCTGCCGGTGAGGGTCAGGTTGCCGAACTTGTCCGGCAAGGTGCAGGTCTTGTCGACGCAGGCCTTCTTGTGGCTGACCTGGCCGGTGCAACTGGTGTCGCCGCATTTTACGGTGAACAGGGTCGGCTGATTCTTGATGGCCCAACGGTTGACGCCGGCCGCCACGCCGCTTGCGTAAGGGGTGAGCAGGATGTTGTAGCTCGCGAAATTGTTGGCAGTGTTGACCAGGTAGTTCAGGTCCTGATACGAATTCGGCTTCTCGAAGTAAATCTCGGCATGGTGCTTGTCCAGAATCTGCCACTGAAAGCCGATGGGGAGGGTGGCATAGTCGCTGGTCTTTTCAGTGCTGTGGGCCTTGTCCTGGACCACCCCGGTGGGGATCAGCTTGGCCCAGGCGTGACCGCAGAACAGCAGGAAGAAGGCGGAGATCGCCAGCAAGGCGGCGCGATTCCATTTCCGCCGGGGACTGGCCGGATCGTATGGCCCTGCCTCGGTCGGAAAGAGTGGATGAGGATAGCCGGCTGTCAGTAATGGAGGGTTCATCCCATGCGGTTCCACGGTATCGAGTAACTATTGAATGTATCCAAGGCTTCTGAGGCGATAAAAGACCCGCCCGAGCCGATGTATACGCGACAGTTTACCACCGCGCCGCCACGGCATTCAGCCGCTCAGGCGCTTCAATTCGTAGATCAGGTCCAGGGCCTCCCGCGGGCTGAGTTCATCCGGCCGCACACCCTCCAGCAGCGCCAGGGCCGGGCTGGGCTCCAGCGGCGCGAACAGGTCGAGCTGGCGGGCGCCGCTCTCGCGCCGTTGCTCCTGGTAGGCCTTGTTCTCCAGGCCCATCAGTTTCTGCCTCGCCCGCCCCACCACCTCGCGGGGCACGCCCGCCAGGGCCGCCACCTGCAGGCCGTAGCTCTGGTTGGCGGGCCCCTCCTTGAGAGCGTGGAGAAAAACGATGTGCTCGCCGTGCTCCACCGCGTCCAGATGCACGTTGCGGATGCCCTCGTGTTCATCGGCCAGGCCGGTCAGCTCGAAATAGTGGGTGGCGAAAAGGGTAAAGGCCTTAACCTCCCGCGCCAGATGCTCGGCGCAGGCCCAAGCCAGGGACAGGCCGTCGAAGGTACTGGTGCCCCGCCCCACTTCGTCCATCAGCACCAGGCTGTTGGGGGTGGCGTTGTGGAGGATATTGGCGGTCTCGGTCATTTCCACCATGAAGGTGGAGCGCCCGCTGGCGAGGTCGTCGGATGCGCCGATGCGGGTGAAGATGCGGTCGATGGGGCCGATCTCGGCGCTGTCCGCCGGCACATAGGAGCCGATATGGGCCAGCAGCACGATCAGCGCCGCCTGCCGCATGTAGGTGGACTTGCCGCCCATGTTGGGGCCGGTGATGATGAGCATGCGCGTGTCGCCATCGAACTGCAGGTCGTTGGGCACGAAGGGCAGGTCCGAAACCTGTTCCACCACCGGGTGGCGGCCTCCAGCTATGCGGATGCCTGGCGACTCGCTCAACGCGGGCGGATTCAGGTTGAGCGCATCGGCGCGTTCGGCCAGGGTCGCCAGCACGTCCGCCTCGGCCAGCCCCGCGGCGCAGGCCTGAAGGCCCTCCAACTGCCCGGCGAGCCGTTCCAGCAGCCCCTCGTACAGCGCCTTTTCGCAACTCAGGGCCCGCTCGCGGGCACTCAGCACCTTGTCCTCGAAGGCTTTCAATTCCGCCGTGATGTAGCGCTCAACCCCCTTGAGGGTCTGCTTGCGGGTATAGTCCACCGGCACGTTATCCGCCTGGGTGCGCGAGAGTTCGATATAGAAGCCGTGGACCCGGTTGTAGCCAAACTTGAGGTTGCTTATGCCGGTGCGTTCGCGCTCGCGCTGCTCCATGTCCACCAGGAAGCGGTCGGCGTTCTGGCTCAGGGCGCGCAGCTCGTCCAGTTCGCCGTCATAGCCATCGCGGATGACGCCGCCATCGCGGATCAGCATGGGCGGATTGTCCACCAGAGCACGCCGGAGCAGGTCCAGCGTTTCGGGGTGCTCGCCAATTTCCCCATGCAGCCTTTCCAGCAGCGGACTGTCGCAGGCAGCCAGCCGCGCCCGCAACTCGGGCAACACCGCCAGGGAAAGGCGCAGGGTCGCCAGATCCCGTGGACGCGCCGAGCGCAGGGCAATGCGGGCGGCGATGCGCTCCACGTCGCCGATCTGCTGGAGGTGGCCGCGCAGGTCTTGGTCGCGGCGGTTCTCCAGCAAGCTGCCGATCGCCTGATAGCGTTCACGCAAGCGCGCCGGCTCGCGCAAGGGGCTGTGCAGCCAGCGCCGCAACAGGCGGCTGCCCATGGGCGTGGCGGTGCGGTCGAGGATGCCGAACAAGGTGAACTGGCTGTTGCCGGAGGGATGGTAGTCGAGTTCCAGGTTACGACGGCTGGCGGCGTCGAGGATGATGGTCTCCTCTCCGGTCTCGCTCCGAAGGCCCCGCAGATGAGGCAGCGCGGTCTTCTGCGTCTCCTTGACATACTGCAGCAGACAACCGGCCGCGGCCACGGCGGCCGGCGCATCCTCGCAGCCGAAGCCCTCCAGGTCGCGGGTATTGAACTGGCGCAGCAGCAATTGCCTGGCGCTCACCGGATCGAAATGCCAGGCGGGTCGGCGGGTGACGCCCTTGCGCCCGGCGATGCCCTCCGGCCCCGGCCAGTCCTCCATCAGCAGCAGCTCGACGGGATTGAGCCTTTCCAGCTCGCCCAGCAAGCGCTCCAGGCTGGACAACTCCTGCACGGCGAAGCGTCCGCTGGCCAGGTCCAGGTAGGCCAGGCCGTAACGCTGATCCAGCGGGGCGAGGGCGGCCAGCAGGTTTTCGCGCCGTTCCTCCAACAGGGCCTCGTCGGTGACCGTGCCTGGGGTAACGATGCGCACCACCTTGCGTTCCACCGGTCCCTTGGAGGTGGCCGGATCGCCGATCTGCTCGCAGATGGCCACGGACTCGCCCATGCGCACCAGCCGCGCCAGATAATTGTCCGCCGCATGATAGGGAATGCCGGCCATGGGAATACGGGCGCCCGCGGACTCGCCGCGGCTGGTGAGGGTCAGGTCCAGTAGCTGGGCCGCGCGTCGCGCATCCTCGAAGAACAGCTCGTAGAAATCGCCCATGCGGTAGAACAGCAGCCGGTCCGGATGCTCGGCCTTCATGGCCAGGTACTGCCGCATCATGGGAGTGTGCTTGTCGAGGGCGTCGGTGCTCATGGGCGGGATCATTCAGGCAAGGGTGGCGTCCATCGTGCACAGGGACACGTGCCGGGGGCCGGTGGCGGCCCGGCCGCAAGCTCGGTTACACTGCCCGGCATCGCTTTCAGCGGAGGCAAGGTCCTTGGAAACGGAGATGGAATTATACCCGCTCGCGGAACGGGTTGGCGCCTTGCTGATGTCGCACGGCCATCGCTTGGCGGCGGCGGAGTCCTGCACCGGCGGTTGGGTGTGCCAGGCGCTGACCGCAGTGCCCGGCAGTTCCGGCTGGTTCGACCGGGGCTTCGTCACCTACAGCAACGCCGCCAAACGCGAGCTGCTGGACGTACCGGAATCCGTGCTGGACATCGAGGGCGCGGTGAGCGAGGCCACGGTGCTCAGCATGGCCCAGGGCGCGCTGCGCCGCAGCAGCGCCGACTGCACGCTTGCCATCAGCGGTATAGCCGGACCGGACGGCGGCACACCGCAGAAGCCGGTGGGCACCGTCTGTTTCGCCTGGGCCCTGCGCCAAGGGCGGGCCATGAGCGAAACCCGCCGCTTCGACGGCGATCGCCGCGCTGTGCGCCGGCAGTCCGTCATGTGGGCCTTGCGAGGCATCCTCTGGCTGTACGGGGAGGAATAGCGGCATGCGGCTGTTCTTTGCCCTCTGGCCCGACCCGCACTTGCGTCGCGAGGTCAGCAGCGTCATCGACCGCCTGAGATCCACCCAGCAGGCCCGCTGGATCGACGCAGCCAGACTCCACCTCACCCTCGCTTTTCTTGGCGAGCAGCCAGCGGCGCGTCTGCCGCAACTGGAAGAAGTGGGCGCGGACATGCGCACGCCCGGCGGCGCCCTGCTGCTGGACCGACTGGAACTGTGGCGGCGGCCAGGCGTGCTGTGCCTGGTGCCGCGGGAAGAACCGACGCAACTGGTTGACTTGAACGACCTCTTGTCGCAACGCCTGCGCCAGGCCGGTTTCGACCTGGAACGGCGCGCATTCCGCCCTCACCTGACCCTGGCCCGCAGGGCCAGCGCCTGCCCCGACTACGATCTGTCCCGGCATCCCACCCTGGAATGGAGTCCCAAAGCCCTGACCCTGTGCGAATCGCGCCAGGAGAACGGCGAGTCACGCTACCAGATCCTGCGCTCCTGGCCCTTGCCGGATTAGCCCGGCGCCGCCCATGAAGTCCCGGCACGCCGTTCACTCGAAGGACCGGGAGAAAGCATCGAACTGTTCGATGGAGCAAGGCCTGCTGTACATGTAGCCCTGAAAGGCATGGCAGCCCAGTTCCACCAGGGCGTCCCGCTGCGCCTGGGTTTCGACCCCCTCGGCGATCACGGTCAGCCCCAGGCTGTTGCCCAGTTCCACGATGGTTCGCGCAATGGCGGCGCTGTGCGCGCTATTGAGCATGTCGAACACGAAGGAACGGTCGATCTTTAGTTGGTCGAAGGGCATCCGCTTCAGATAGGCCAGGCAGGAATAGCCGGTGCCGAAATCGTCCAGGGCCAATCCCACGCCACGCTCCTTGAGCGCGCGCATCTTGACGATGCACTCGTCGATATTTTCCAGCAGCATGCTCTCGGTCAATTCCAGCTTGAGCCGCTGCGGATTCGCTCCCGTGCGCTGCAGGGCATCCAGTACCTTGTCGAGGAAATCCTGCTGGCGGAACTGCAACGAGCTGATGTTGACGGCCAGGCTCAGGTGCGCGGTGCGCGCGTCCGCCTCCCAGCTCACCAACTGGCGGCAGGCGGCCTCAAGCACATGCTGCCCCAGAGGCAGGATCAGTCCGGTTTCCTCCGCCAGGGCGATGAACTGGGCCGGGGAGACGATGCCGCGCTCCGGGTGCTGCCAGCGTAGCAGCGCCTCGGCACCGATGAGGCGTTCGTCGCGGTCGACCTGCCCCTGGTAATGGATGACGAATTGGTGCCCCCAAACGGCATCGTGCAGGTCAGACTCCAGCCGGGCGCGGACCTCCACTTCGGCCTGCATATCGGGATCGAAGAAGCACAGATTGTTGCGGGTCCCCTTGGCCTTGTACATGGCCAGGTCCGCTTGCTTGAGCAACTCGTCCACGCCGCTCTGGGGCTCGCCGAACAGAGTGATGCCGATGCTGGGTGTGCTGTGGTAGTCACGCCCGGCAATCTGGTAAGGGCGGTTCAATGCACCCATGATGCGCTCGCCGATGCAGCGCGCGTCGCTGGCAGCGTCCGCGGCGCTCTCGCTCAACTTGTCGAGGATGATGAGGAACTCATCCCCCCCCAGGCGGCCGACTGTGTCGCTCTCGCGAACACAGGGCGGCAGCCGCTCGGCCACCTGCTGCAGCAACAGGTCACCCTGGTCGTGACCGAGGGTATCGTTCAGCGTCTTGAAGTTGTCCAGATCGATGAACAGCAGCGCGCCGTGCTGCCGGCAACGCTTGCCGCCGGCCAGCACGCGTTGCAAGCGTTCCATCAGCAGCCGCCGGTTGGGCAGGCGGGTGAGGGGGTCATAGAAAGCCAGATGCCGGATTTCCTCCTCGGCGGCCTTGTGCATGGTGATGTCGGTGTGCGAGGCCACAAAATGCGTCACCCGCCCCTTGTCGTCTTTGACCGCGGCGACGGTGAGCCACTCCGGATACACCTCGCCGCTCTTGCGGCGGTTCCAGATTTCGCCCTGCCACACGCCCTCGCCGAGGATCGCCCGCCACATCTGCTCATAAAAGGTGGCATCGTGGCGGCCCGACTTGAGCACCTTCGGGGTCTGGCCCACCGCTTCTTGCGCGCTGTAGCCCGTGACTTCGGTGAAGGCGCGGTTGACCTGCAGTATGCGCGCGTCGGCATCGGTGATGACGATGGCCTGCTGGGCCTCGAAGGCCGTAGCGGCGATCCGCAATTGCTGTTCCGCTTCCTTGCGGAAGGTGATGTCGCGAATGATCGCGTGCAGATAGGACTTGCCGTCCATTTCGAAACCCGACAGCGACACTTCCGCGTCGAACAGGCTGCCGTCACCCCGCCGGTGCTGCCACTCGAAATGCAGAGCATCCCCCAACAGTGCGGCCTCGATATTGGCGTAGGCGCTTTCGCTGGATGCGCTCCCGTCCGGTTGCAGAGCCGGGGAAAACCGGTCCGGCGATTGACCGACAAGATCCTCGCGTCCGCAGGCAAACATTTCCCAAGCGCGGTGGTTGCAATCGATGATGGTGGGGCCGTTCATCAGAAAGATGGCGTCCTCCGAGAGTTCGAACAAGGTCCGAAACTTGACCTCGCTTTGCTGAAGGGCTTCCAGCATGCGCTGCCGCTCGCCAATGTCGACAAAGGTGACGATGGCGCCGATGGCTGCGCGCCCTTTCATGATGGGACTGCTGCGGTATTCCACCTGCAGTTCGCCGCCATCCCGGCGACGGAACACGGCAGGGCAAACCGGGCTGGGCTGCAGGCTGCGCTGGACCTCCTGAATCTGGCAGAGACCCTCCGGGCAATGGTTCGAAGCAGCCCCTTCCTTGCACACCAGCGCGTGGACCGGCCTGCCGATCACCTCGCCGGCGTTGGCGTAACCCATGAGGTTCAGAAAACTGCGATTGACGAAGGTGCAGCGTCCCCTGGGATCCAGCCCGAAAGCCGCCTCGCCCATGGAGTCCAGCAGCAGCCGCAATTCCTCGCGCGAGACGCGCAGCCGCCGTTCGGAACTTCGCTGCAGACTGCCCAGCCCCAAGATGAGCGCGCTGACCAGCGCGCCCAGAATGCCGAAGTACCAGCAATGCCGGCGCCACTGCGCCAGGTAATCGGATGTGGCCGCTCCAGCCAACGTATACAAAGGCAGGGTGCCGGCCTGGCGGAAGCTGTACATCCGCTCCCGGCCGTCAACTACGCTGATGCCGAGATAAGTATTGTGGGTCAGCCCACGCGCCAGGAACGGCAAGGCATGATGTCCCGGCACCTCGATGCCCAGATCGCGCGTGCTCGCCGGGTTGCGGGCCAGAAGCCGCATCTCGCGGTCCCTCAGCAGCACCGCGCTGTGCGGTCCTAGGCTGAGTGCGGTGTAGAAACGTGCGAAAAAATCCAGGTCGACCCACGCCGCGGCCATACCGTCGAAGCGCCCAGGGCCCGTGCCGCGGCGGCTGAGCATGATTTCCCAACGGCCACTGGTGGGATTCAAGGTCGGAGCGGCAACCTGCAGATCCCCCGATCCTTCGGGCACCGGCGCAGCTAGACGGGGGCACTCTGGGACGCTCGCTGCGAGACACGCACCATGGAGGTCGTACACCGCAAGCTTGCTGACTTGCGTAAGACGGCGTTCGCCCAGCAACTCGCTCCAGGCCGCCGCGCCCTGCGCGTCTTCGCGCCAGCGCTCAGAATTCAGGCGTTCCAGCAGGCCGCGCAATTCAAGATCCACCGCTTCCATGCTGCTGCGGACATGCTCGGCCATCACCAGGGTCAGATTTTCCAGTTCCAGCAGGGTGTTGCGCTCTGCCGCCTGGCGCTCTCCCCACAGGCTGATCGCGATAGCGAGAACAACACCTGTGACGCCGACCAGTGTGAGCCCCAGGGTCACTCCCATAACCCGCCGCCGAGGGGAGGCAGCCAGACCTTCGTCATTCATGACATTCGTCTCGTCGCCGCGAGCATTTCAGGCCCGCCGCAACGACCGCCCGTGCCTGCATCTCAAGGCTGGACTGCGGGGGAACTCACCGGAACGCCGCAGCATTGGCGTGTGTTAGTACATGCCGCCCGGTGACATCATCCAGTCTATGCGAAGGCCCGGATTCAGCCAATGCCCGAGGCCTCAGGGCACCGCGGGTACATCTAGCCCTCGGCTAGGCCTCGCTTTCCTCGGGCTCGCGCAGCGCCAGTTCCAGAAGCGGCTCCAGGTGCGGCCGGACGGTCCTGCGCCGCTTCTGCTTTTCTTCGTGCGGGATGTCCATGAGGCCCGCCACCCGCTGCAAAGCCGCCAGGATCATGGATTGCTCCCAATCTTGCAGTTGCGAAAATCCCTTCACGAAATCCAGATGCAAGGGCGAAGGCGCGTCGCTATAGGCCTGGGCACCGGCCTCGGTCAGGTCGAGCCATACCTGGCGCTTGTCACCTTCCCGGCGGCTGCGTTGAATCAGTCCCTTGCGGTCGAGCCGGTCCAGCACGGTGGTTACGGTTCCCTGACTCAACTCCACAGCGCGGCTGAGACGGTTGGCAGTCATGGGTCCCTGCGCCGCCAGGGCACGCAAGACCGCCAGTTGCGAGCTGGTTATGCCGGATTTCTGCAGCTGCTTGGAATAGACATCCATGGCCCGGGCAATGCGGCGCAGTTGTATTAGTACTTCTTCGTGGGTCTCGACGGGGGACTTTTCGATGCGTGGGTTCATAAACCTCCTTTAGGGGCTGCCGCCCGCTCATTGCGGCTCTGGAGTACGCCGCTCCATCATTACAACTCAAAGTATTACACGAGAATTCTTCGCCTGCAGTCTCCACACTGGAAACTTACAATAGCGTGAATTCAGACACAATCCGTTAAACTCCTCGCTTGACAAGAAAAATTCTGTCGTTTGAAATCAAAAATATTTCGCCCACAACCGACTTGCGGAACCGAGCCAATGAAGGCAGTCATTCTCGCCGGCGGACAAGGCACGCGCCTGAGGCCGCTGACGGAAAACATCCCCAAGCCCATGGCCAATCTGCTGGGACGTCCCCTGATGGAGCACATCGTGCTGCACTTGCGCCGGCACGGCTTCACCAGCCTGATGGCGACCCTGCACTACCGCCCCCGCGCCATCCGCGACCATTTCGGCGATGGCAGCGACTTGCAGGTGGACATGCGCTACACCCTGGAGCGCAGCCCCCTGGGCACCGCCGGTTCGGTGAAGCTGGGAGCGGACTTCCTGGACGAAACCTTCCTGGTGATCGCCGGCGATGCCCTCACCGATTTCGACCTGAGCGCCTTCTGGCGTTTCCATCAGAGCAGCGGCAATGCCGTCAGCCTCTGCCTCACGCGGGTACAGGAACCGGGGGAATTCGGCGTCGTGGCGATGGACGAGGAAGGCCGGGTCAGCCGTTTCCTGGAGAAACCCGGGGTCAGCGAAGTCTGCAGCGACACGGTGAATACCGGCATCTACCTGATCGAGCCGGAAGTCCTCAAGCGCATCCCGGACAACACCGCCTACGATTTCGCCGGCGACCTGTTTCCCGAACTGCTCGCAGAGGGCGTGCCGCTCGGCGCCTATGTGGCGGAGGGCTACTGGAGCGACATCGGTAACCTCGTGCAATTGAAGCAGTCCCACTGGGACTTCCTGGATGGCCGCCTGCGCCTGCCCCTGAGCGGTCACCAGATCGCCGACAGGGTCTGGGTGGGCAATGGCGCCCGCATCGCCCCGGACGCTGAACTGATCGCCCCCTGCTGGATCGGTGACAACGCCCGTATCCGCCCCCAGGCCAAGATCGGCCCCTATAGCGTCATCTGCCCGGACGCGGAGATCGACGCCCGCGCCACCGTGACCCGCGGGATCGTGATGAACAACAGCTTCATCGGTGAAGCCAGCGACCTGCGCAACTGCATTATCGCCAACGACAATATCCTCGAAGCGCACTGCGAGGTGACCGACGAGTCAGTGATAGGCGCCCACTGCCATCTCGGCCGGCAGGTGTCGGTGCTGCCCGGCGTACTAGTTTGGCCGGACAAGGAGGTGGACAGCCACAGCACCCTCAAGGAGAACCTGGTCTGGGAATCCCTGCTGCGGCCCTCCATCTTTGCCTCACGAGGCGTCAATGGCCTGGCCAATCTGCACATCACGCCGGAATTCGCAGTCAGCCTGGGCAAGGCGTTCGGCAGCTCCCTGGGACGCGGCACGCGCGTCACAGTGGGCCGCGACAACCACGCCTTCTCGCGCATCATCAAGCGCGCCTTCATCTCGGGACTCCTGGCGGTCGGGGTGAGCGTGGAAGACCTGGAGGAAACCAGCGTGCCGGAAACCTGCTTCATCACCGGCTTCAGCCGCCACACCGATGGCGGCGCGTACATCCGCATGTCGGACAGCCACGCCAGCGTCTCCGTCATCGAATTGTTCGACAGCGACGGGCTGCCCCTGGTCCGGCAGACCCGACGCAAGATCGAAGCGGTATTTTTCCGCGGCGAATTCCCCAAGGTGGCGGTGGACAGCGTGGGGAACCTTACCTATCCGGGCCGGGTGAATGAACGCTATCTGGAACACATCGAGCAGTTCCTCCACAGAGACGCGCTGCGCCCCTGGCATGACCGAGTGCTCCACTACTGCCCCTTTTTCAGCCTGGCGCACATCCTTACCGAGCTCCTCGGCAGCAGCCGGATTCCCGGCCTGGGCGAGCAAGCGGACGAGCGCTGGCCCACATCGCCCGTGCCCTACGAGCGAATCGCCAGCGCCGCCGAACTCAACCACAAGATCGCCATGGTGATTGAAAAGCACGGCGAACAACTCACCCTGGTGGACGAAGTGGGCGCCGTGCACCGTCCCCAGCGAACCCAGGAACTGCTGGCGGCCGCCTTCATCCTCAGCGCCCCGGCCGACGATCCCGTGTTTCTGCCCCCGGACCATCCGGAATTCCTCGACCAGTTGGCCGAGGCGAACGGGCGGCCCGTCGTAATAACCCACAAGGACGCCGGCGCGCAGGTGCACGCCGTGCTGTCCAGCACCCGGCACAACGAAGCCTGGCTGCATCTGACCCATTACTATCTAGGCTACGGCGCGGTAGCGGGCGCGCTGCGGCTGCTGGAATATCTGGGTAGTCGGAATCTGTCCTTGCACGAGTTCGAGCGCCAGGTTCCCTTGAGCTACCGCCGCAGCATGTCGATCCCCTGCCCCTGGGGGGAGATGGGCAGGGTGATGCGCGAACTCGGCGAACTCCCCGAGGCCCAGCGCGAATCGATCCCCGAGGGCCTGCGCCTGGCGCTGGAGTTCGGCTGGGTCTACGTCCTGCCGAGCTCCGACCTGCCGCAACTGGAAATCACCCTGGAAGCCCCCAACGCCACCCTGCTCGCGACCCTGGAAAGCGAGGTGAATCAACGCCTGCGCAGGGTAGCGCCATGAAATTCCTGTTCGCCTCCGATCTGGATGGCACTTTGCTGCCCAACACGGGCGCACCCAAGGCACCGGGCTGCCTGGATCGAACCCGCTATTTGCTGCAACACCTGCAGGATGCCGGCATTCCCGTCTGCTATGTGACCGGAAGACACCTGGCCTTGGGCCGCGAAGGCGTCCAGGCATTCGGGCTCCCCAATCCAGATATCTGGGTATGCAACGTAGGCACGGAGATCCACGACGGTGCCGGCACGCCCGACATGGAATGGCAGACCCGGCTCGGCGCGCCACTGGACAGCCAGGCCTTGCTCGGCGCGCTGGCCGATATTGCCGAACTGAGCCCGCAGGAAAAGGCAAAGCAGGGACCGCATAAGCTGAGCTTCTACTACCCGCGTCCCGCCTGCCCGGACCTGCAGAGAGACATCGTCCGGCGACTTGCCGACACGGACAAGCGCCTGCAACTCATCGTCAGCACCGAGGAAGGCAGCGGCAGGGCGCTGCTGGACATCGTTCCCGGCCGGGCCGGCAAGCGCAACGCGGTGGCCTACCTGGCGAGGCGCCTTGGCGTGCGCACGGGGGACGTGTTCTTTGCCGGCGACTCCGGCAACGACCTGGACCTGCTGATCTCGGGCGTACGCGGGACCTTGGTGGGAAATACGCCGGAAGACGTCGTATCGCAGTGGCTGAGAGGCCAGACATCGGGGTCGCGCTGCTATTTCGCGCGCGCCGCTTACGGCGATGGCGTGATCGAAGGGCTCCGCCATTATCGGCTCTGGCCCTTGCCCGAACAGGCACAGCAAGCCGCGCGGCGGCAAGCGCACTAGGTTCATGCGCATCGCCTTCTTCTGCCCCCACAGCGACCCCCTGGCGGCTACCGGCGAGCCGGATGCCGGCGGCCAATGCCTCTACGAGGCCCAGGTGGCGGCGCAACTGGCAGCCCAGGGTCATGAATTGCGCGCCTTCACCCGCCATTGGGGCGACAAGCCTCCCCAGGAGGCCATCGCGGCGGGTGCCGACGTCTTTCGCATCGCCATGGGGCCCGAAGGCTTTTTGCGCAAGGAGGACCTGGGGCCCCACCTGCCCGCCTTCGTGGCCGAGGTGCTGCAGGAGCATGGGCCTTGGTTGGCCGACGCCGACGTGTTCCATGGCCACTACTGGGACGGCGGCGCAGCGGCGCTCATGGCGAGCCTCGCCCTGGGCAAGCCGCTGGTGTTCACCAGCCATTCCCTGGGCGCGCTCAAGCGCGACCGCCTACCCGACGAAACGCCCGATGGCTCGCAGTTTCGCTATGACCTGCGCGTCCGCGCCGAAAGCCGGATACTGGCGGCGGCGGACACGGTCATCGCCCTGAGCGGAAATGAAAGAGAGGCCCTCACCGGCCGTTACGGCTGCGCGCCCGGCAAGATCGCGATCGTGCCCGGCGGCGTGGACGTGGAAAGCTTCTCGCCCTGCGCCGACAAGCGCGCCTTGCAGCGCCAACTGGGCTATGACACGGACTTCATGCTGTTCAGCGCTGGGCGCCTCGACCCGCGCAAGGGGTTTCTGGAACTGCTGGAGGCGGTGGACGTCGTAGCGCAGCGTTTGAGCCAAACGGGTCAGACCGTCACCTTTTGCCTTCCGACTGGCCCCGCGCGGCCCAACCCCGAGGAACGAGCCTATCGCGATGCCCTGCGCAAACGCGCCGGCGAACTGGGCATCGAGCGGCATATCCACTGGTTCCAGCGCCTGGACGATGAGGCGCTCAAGGCCCATTACCGCGCCGCCGACCTGTTCCTCTGCCCCTCCCACTATGAACCCTTCGGCCTGGTGCTGGTGGAAGCCTTCGCCTCGGGCACGCCGGTGGTGGCTACCTGCCACGGTGGTCCGGTCGACATCGTCAGTCCAGGGGTCGATGGGTTTCTGGCGAACCCCCTGGACCCGGAGGAGTTCGGCGGACGCATCGCCGAGTTCCTGTTGGCGCCGGAGGCTCAGCGCCAGACCATGGGCAAGGCAGCCCACGGCAAGGCGCACAAGCGCTACGCCTGGACCTCCGTGGCGCAAGCGATTGCCGGAACGTACGAGGCCCTGCTACCCGCTTAACACGGCTAAACACCCAAACTTCAGCACCCAGCCATGCAAAGCGTCACTCGCTGACTCCCAAAGCGCCAGAAGCATAAAGCCCCGCCCGGTTACCCGGACGAGGCTTTTCGATCTGGCTGTCGCCCGCTCGCGGAACGAGCGGGCTGGAGCAGATGGGACTGGCCTGATTACATCATGCCGTCCATGCCGCCCATGCCTCCCATGCCGCCGCCCGGCATCGGGCTCTCGTCCTTCGGCTCCTCGGCCACCATCGCTTCGGTGGTGATCATCAGGCCGGAAACGGAAGCGGCATTCTGCAGCGCGGTGCGGGTGACTTTCGCCGGGTCCAGGATGCCCATGGCAACCATATCGCCATACTCACCGGTAGCCGCGTTATAACCGAAATTGCCGGTACCCTCGGCAACCTTGGCGCAGACCACGGAGGCCTCGTCGCCGGCGTTGCTGACGATCTGGCGCAGCGGCTCTTCCATGGCGCGGCGGGCAATGCTGATGCCCACATCCTGGTCGTGGTTGATACCCTTCAGCTCCTTGATCTTCTGCAGAACACGGATCAGGGCCACGCCGCCGCCAGGAACGATACCCTCTTCAACAGCAGCGCGGGTAGCGTGCAGGGCGTCTTCCACGCGGGCCTTCTTTTCCTTCATCTCGACTTCGGTGGCAGCGCCCACCTTGATCACCGCAACGCCGCCTGCCAACTTGGCCAGACGCTCCTGCAGCTTTTCCTTGTCGTAGTCGGAAGTGGTGTCATCCATCTGCTTGCGGATCTGCTGCACACGGCCAGCGATCTTGTCGTGGCTGCCGGCGCCGTCGATGATGGTGGTGTTCTCCTTGCTGACCTGGACCTTCTTCGCAGTGCCCAGCTCGTTCAGGGTGGCCTTCTCAAGGCTCAGACCCACGTCTTCGGAGATCACGGTGCCACCGGTGAGGATGGCGATGTCTTCCAGCATGGCCTTGCGGCGGTCACCGAAGCCCGGAGCCTTGACAGCCGCGACCTTCACGATGCCGCGCATGGTGTTGACCACCAGGGTGGCCAGGGCTTCGCCTTCCACGTCCTCGGCGATGATCAGCAGGGAACGGCCGGCTTTCGCCACGCCTTCCAGAACCGGCAGCATCTCGCGGATGTTGGAGATCTTCTTCTCGTAGAGCAGGATGAAGGGATTCTCCAGCTCGGCGCTCATGCTCTGCTGGTTGTTGATGAAATAGGGAGACAGGTAGCCGCGGTCGAACTGCATGCCCTCCACGATGTCCAGCTGGTTTTCCAGACCGGAACCGTCCTCGACGGTGATGACGCCCTCTTTACCCACCTTGTCCATGGCGTCGGCGATGATCTTGCCGATGCTCTCGTCGGAGTTGGCGGAGATGGAGCCCACCTGGGCGATGGCGTTGCTGTCGGTGCAGGGCACGGACATTTCATGGATGGCTTCCACGGCGGCGGCCACGGCCTTGTCGATGCCGCGCTTCAGGTCCATGGGGTTCATGCCGGCGGCAACCGCCTTCAGGCCTTCATTGAGGATGGACTGCGCCAGCACGGTGGCGGTGGTGGTGCCGTCGCCGGCCACGTCGGAGGTCTGGGAAGCGACTTCCTTCACCATCTGCGCGCCCATGTTCTCGAACTTGTCTTTCAGTTCGACTTCCTTCGCGACGGAAACACCGTCCTTGGTCACGGTCGGCGCGCCGAAGCTCTTCTCCAGGACCACGTTGCGGCCCTTGGGGCCCAGGGTCACTTTCACCGCGGTGGCCAGAATATTGACGCCGCGCACCATGCGGGAACGAGCGTCATCACCGAATTTCACGTCTTTTGCTGCCATAGTATTACCTTGCTTGATTGAGTCAGTTGGTTCGGGGAACGGAGGTGGATCAGGCTTCGATCACGCCCATGATGTCTTCTTCGCGCATCACGACGATTTCCTCGCCATCCATCTTGACCTCGGTTCCGGCGTACTTGCCGAACAGCACCTTGTCACCGACCTTGACCTGGAGAGCACGGACCTGGCCGTTTTCCAGGATCTTGCCGTTGCCGACAGCGATAATTTCGCCACGCATCGGTTTCTCAGCGGCCGAGTCCGGGATCACGATCCCGCCGGCGGTGGTGCGCTCTTCTTCCAGACGCTTGACAATTACACGGTCATGTAACGGACGAATTTTCATCGGGTTCTCCTGTTTAGATGAAGCAAAAAATCGGGATTCCTGGAGCGCCGGCGGCCTGCCTGTTAGCACTCGCTCAATGCGAGTGCCAATAATAGCGGCCTGATGATGCTTGTCAAGGGTTTCGGCCCGCGCGGCGCCGCGTCAGTCCTGCCAGATATGAGGCGCCTGTCGCGGATTTCAAGAGCCGTTTCGGAGCGAATCAGCGCCGGACTGCAATCCGGGTTAAAATATCCGCCCACAATGAACCTTCTCCCGGAGCCCTTATGTCTGTCGGCCAATTCTGTAACCGCAATACCGTCGTCATCAGCAAGGAGGATTCCATCGTCGAAGCGGCCAAGCTGATGCGGCAGCATCACATCGGCAGTCTGGTCGTGGTGGAAAAGCAGGCGGGAGGCGGCAAGCCCATCGGTATCGTCACCGACCGCGACCTGGTCATCGAAGTGCTGGCCGCGCAAATCGGTCCCGAAGATGTCACCATCGGCGATATCATGAGCTTCGAACTGGTTACCGCCCACGAACAGGACGGCCTTTACGAGACACTGAAAAACATGCATGCCAAGGGCGTGCGCCGGGTTCCCGTGGTGGATTCCTCGGGCGCCGTGGTAGGCATCCTGTCCTGGGACGACATCCTGGAAGTGATGGCGACCCAGTTGACCGAACTCTCCAAGCTCGCAGCCAGCGAACGCCAGCGCGAAAGCAAGGTTCGTCCTCCCGTCTGAGGCGTGGTGCCGAGGTCCCGGGCGCGTGATTTCGGTCAGCAACGACCCTGGGCTGTCACCCGCCGGCAAAATAACCATCGGCTGGCGGGAATGGATCCGGCTGGACGGACTCGGACTGCCGCCCATGCAGGCCAAGATCGATACGGGCGCCCGCACTTCCTCCCTGGGCGCGTTCGATCTTGAGCCCTTCCAGCGCGCCGGCGATGACTGGGTCCGTTTTAAAGTCCACCCGGCGCGCCGCAACCGCAAGCGTCTTTGCCAGTGCGAGGCGCGTGTCGTTGACCGCCGCCGCGTGAGTGACTCCGGCGGTCACCGCGCACTGCGCTATGTGATCCAGTCCGACATCACCCTCGGATCGCATTCCTGGCCCATTGAACTGACCCTGAACAACCGCGAAACCATGATGTTCCGCGTGCTGCTGGGGCGGAGCGCCCTGGCGGAACGCTTTATAATCGACCCGGCGCGCTCCTACTGCGCGGGCCACCGCCCGCATCGGGAGACGATCGCGCAGACGCGGCCATTCCCTACACCCGGCACGGAGACACGCATGAGCATCACCATCTACCACAACCCCCGTTGCAGCAAGTCCCGCTCGACTTTGCAGATCCTGCAGGACAAAGGGCTGGCACCGGATGTGGTCGAATATCTAAAGACCGCCCCAAGCGCGGCGCGGCTGGAGGAAATTCTGGCCCTGCTTGGCATGGAACCGCGAGAGTTGATGCGCACGGGTGAAAGCATCTACAAGGAACTGGGCCTGGACAGCAAGGACCTGACCCGCCAGGCTCTGATCCAGGCCATGGTGGACAACCCCATCCTGATCGAGCGCCCCATCGTCATTGCCGACGGCAAGGCCGTCATCGGCCGCCCCCCCGAGAAGGTGCTGGAAATACTTTAACTGAACCGGATCGCCAGTGTTCGCCTATCGATTTACAGTCTGCCTGCTGGCACTGCTTACATTGACGACAGCTGGCTGCCGCGTCTTGAATCGCAGCGCCACCGGCGGCATCGAGGTCGCTCAGGAGAGCCCGCACGCCGCACTACCCCAAGCGCTACCGAGCCAGGTCTATGTCACGGACTTTCAGCTGGATTCCGCCAACTTTCATCCCGATGAGGGCGCTCGCGGCCTGCTGCCCGGGCTCATGCACCGGCCCCTGGCCGAGGCGGGCAATGGCATGCCCACGCCGCTGGGCAGCGGCGACCCCGCGCAGAGCGCCGCGACCATCGTCAGCGGCCTGGCGCAGGACCTCACCCAGGAACTGCAGGCTCAGGGCGTCAACGCCGTGCGTCTGTCCGGCGGCCAGTACGGGCGACCTTCGCAAGGGTGGCTGATCCAAGGAGTTTTTCTCGACGTGGACGAAGGCAACCGCATCAAGCGCGCGGTCATGGGGTTCGGCAAAGGCTCCACGCAGATGGAAATCCAGGTTACGGTCAGCGATCTGCAAAGCCAGCATAGCGCGGCGCCGTTCGCCGTTTTCGGGACGTCGAAGGATGGGAGCAAAATGCCTGGCGCCATCGTGTCCAAGAACCCTTACGTCGCGGCAGCCAAGTTCGTTCTGGAGAAAAATGCCACGGGCAAGGATGTTTCCAACTCGGCCAAACAGATTGCCGGGGAATTCATGAAGCTCTGGCGGCAAGTGGAACAGGGTGGGAGCCATTCGAGCAACTGAGTCGTTCAGCGTTCTCGCGGGGTTTTGCCGCATGCGACAGACGCGCCGCGCCGCCATGAGGGTTTTCCTGCTCGCGGCAGCCGGCCTGCTGACCGGCTGCGATTCGTTTGGCCCCGACCGGCTCCGCGGAACTCACCCGCTTTACAATGAGGCCATTGTCGGCAGCATGAACGAGCAGTTCGTGCATAACGTGGTGCGCCTGCACTATCGCGACCCCGCCTTCTTCCTCGACGTGGCCAACGTGACCGCCACCCTCAAACTGGACATGAGCGCAGGGCTCGACCAGTCGGAAATCGGGCTGAACGGCGGCAGCGACCTCATCAAGTACAGCCTGGGCGCCGCCTATACCACCTCGCCAACCATCTCCTACACGCCCTTGCAGGGAGAAGGCTTCGTCAAGAGCCTGCTCAGCCCCATCTCCATCGAAACCCTCTTTTCCCTGTCGGGCTCGGGCTGGAGTGCGAAACGCGTGTTCGGCATCTGCGTGGAACGGATCAATGGCATCGAGAATGCGCCCAGCGCCTCGGGACCCACGCCTGCCCGAGCCCCCAAACCTGACCGAGAATTTCGCCGCCTCGTAGATCTCGCCGAGGAGGTCAGCCGCGAACACCTGATCGTTCCGCAGGTCAATCCCGCGACCAAGGAACCGGAACTGCACGTGCTCTCGACCCCGGCCTACCGGGATCGCATTGCGGAGTTCAAGGCACTGCTGGGGCTGGACCCGGCGCGGGAGGTCTATCGCGTCACCAGCGATTTCACGAAAGCGGGGCCGGACACAATCTCCATCCGCACGCGTTCGCTGATGAGTATCTTCTTCTACCTGTCCCAGCATGTGGACGCGCCGAAAGCGCACGAGACGGCAGGCCTGGTGACCGTGACGCGCAATCCCGACGGAACCCAGTTCGACTGGGGCAGCACACCGGCCGGCAACGTGTTCCACGTTCGCCAGAGCGACGATCCGCCGGACATGGCTTTCCTGGCCGTTCCCTACCGGGGGCACTGGTTCTACCTGGCGGACAACGACCTGGAATCCAAGTCCACCTTCATGCTGCTGATGCAGTTGTTCCGACTGCAGGCAGGCGCCGCGAAATCCGTAGGACCGACCTTGACCATACCGGTGCGCTGAAACGCGGCGCCCTTCCCGTCATTCAGGAGGGTGGGTTTGGTCGCGCTCAGGATAGAAACTGGTCCAGTGGCTGACACGCGAAGCCATGAACCTGCGCGAGACGTTTGTCTTCCTCGCTGCTATAACCCCACAGGGCGAAGACCATCTGCACCGGCGCGAGTTCTGCCAGTTCCGCGGCTTTTTGGAGGGTAAGGAAGCGATCCTCGACAAACTGGATCATCTGGCCAGGATGTCTTTCCAACAGGAGTTTCAAGACCTCGCCCTTGCCGATGTTGCGATCCAGGCCGTAAATCCGCTCCGCATCCAGTTCGATGCCGTTGGCCTTAAAGATCATCTCCACGAAACGCTCCTGCTTGGTGGTCGCGATGTACCATTCCCGCGTTTCGCCCAACTTGGTCAGCTTCTCCGCGACACCCGGATAAAGCGGATTCTCCGACACCCAACCGGCGCCGTCCTCGGCGATCCAGGCATCCCGTGTTGCGCCGAACAAGGTTTTGAGGCCCTCGCTGTCGATGCCGACTTGCGCCATCAAACGCGGAAATTCCCGCGTGTAGGTGTCGCAAAGGTTTGGAACGGACGCCCCCTGATGCAACATGCGCATGGCCAGGACCGCCTCGTAGCCGGTCTCGATGATGGGCCTGACCTGGCGAAAGGCTTCCACGTGCTCGGGTGGCACTTCCGCCGGCATGTCGCCCCAGAGCTGGCAGGCCGCCTTCCAGCCGGCAATGGCGGTCTCGATGGCGCTGTCGCAGATGACGCCGTCGAAGTCGAGGGCGTAAACGATCGAATCTTTCATGCAAATGGAGAAATCGGTCTGATGTTACAAAACTATCGTCCGGACGGATGGCACTTCAGGTTCCGCAAAAAGTCTTCTGCACCACTTCGTGGGGCTCGGGCGACCGGGTGAAATCGGCATTTGCCGAGCACTCGGTCCACGGGTCGGCAAGCGCCTGCAGAAGCCGATCCAAAGGCTCCAGATCACCCGCCACGGCCGCACTCAGCGCCGCCTCCACCCGGTGATTCCGCGGGATGACGTAGGGGTTCACCCGGCGCATTGCAGCCACACGCTCCTGCGGCGTGGCGGCTTCAACCGCCAGGCGTTCGCGCCACTGCGCCAGCCAGGCCTCGCACGGCTCGCTTTCGCCCCACTGCGCCCGGACCGGTTCGCAGTTGCCTTCGGCGGCATCGCACAGGGCGCGGAAGGTATTGGTGAAATCGGCACGGGCCTGAGCCATCGCCTGCAGCGAGCTATCGATCAGACCGGCATCCTCGGCGCACGCCTCCCGCAGCCCCAGTTTGGCGCGGAATCGCCGCAGGTAGGCTTTTTCGTAATGGCGCGCAAAGTCTATGACGATCTGCTCCGCCGCCTCAAGCGCCTTGTCGGCATCCGCATGCAGTAACGGCAGCAGACACTCGGCCAGGCGGGCGAGATTCCACTGTGCGATGGGCGGCTGATTGCTGTAGGCATAGCGCCCGTGACGGTCGATCGAGCTGTAGACCCGGTCCGGATGGAAATCGTCCATGAAGGCGCAGGGCCCGTAGTCGATGGTCTCGCCAGTGATGGACATATTGTCCGTATTCATGACGCCGTGAATGAAGCCAACCCCCAGCCATTGCGCGACCAGTTCCGCCTGCCGCTCTGCCACCGCCGCCAGCAGAGTTCGGTAGGGCTGATCGGACTGGCTTGCCTCGGGGTAATGGCGGCCGATCACGTAATCGGCCAGCTGCTTGAGTCCATCTGTGTCACCCCGCGCCCGGAAATACTCGAAGGTGCCGACACGCACATGGCTGCGCGCCACGCGGGTCAGCACGGCGCCAGGCAGCGTGGTCTCGCGGAAAACCGGCTCGCCGGTGGCCACGGCGGCCAGGGAGCGTGTCGTCGGTATGGCGAAAGCGTGCATGGCTTCGCTGATGATGAACTCGCGCAGTACCGGCCCCAGCCAGGCGCGCCCGTCACCGCCGCGGGAAAAGGGCGTGCGCCCGGAACCCTTCAGATGGATATCGAAGCGGTCGCCGCCTGGAGTAAGTATCTCGCCCAGCAAGATGGCGCGGCCGTCACCCAACTGCGGCACGAAGCCGCCGAACTGGTGTCCCGCATAGGCCATGGCCAGGGGTTCCGCGCCTTCGGGTACCCGATTCCCGCCGAGCACCGCCACGCCGTCGGGCGAACGCAAGGCGTCGGGGTCCAAACCCAATTGGCGGGCAAGCACCTCGTTGAGACGGACCAGCCGCGGCTGTACCACGGGCTCCGGCGGCAGTTGGGCGTAGAAGCGCTCCGGCAGGCGCGCATAGGTGTTGTCGAAGGAAAAGGGCATGGGATTTCCGGGCTGGCGAATGACGCGAGCAATCTGGGTTCGGCGAGGACTTAGGCCAGTTAGGTTACCAAAGTTCCGTGCCCTTGCGCGCTGCCAGACTGTTTACCCGCGCGCGCAGAAATCCTGCCGGCTTGGGTTGCCCCTCGGCATACGTCCCGCCCTACCTCACTGCTTGAAGGCTTCGCGACAAAGATTGTCGGCTTTCGCTCGCTTTCCCCTCGCAGCCTTCCGGAAGAGTTCGGGTAATTCGCCGCCAGATAAGGGAAAAGTGGGTGCTCGGGGCAGAAGTTTCGGCTGGTACCGGAATTGCTTCAAGCCCTTAAGCGGCGCCACGCGCGTTCGAATTGACCCTCCAAACCTGGACGACCCCTTATGAGCGAGCTGTTTGCAATTTGCCGTACCAACGAAATCGAGGAAGAGCAGGGCCATGGATTCTGCCTGGCGATACGCACGGAAACCGGCGAATCCAAGCCGTGGCACATCCTGATCACCCGCAAGGGCAGCCGGTTCTTCGGATTCGAGAATGCCTGCCCCCATACCGGCAACCGGCTGGATGTCACGCCGGGAGAATTCATGGATGAGGACAGAAACTTCCTAACCTGCGGGCGACACCGCGCGCAATTCGATATCGACACGGGGCGCTGCTTCATCGGGCCCTGCCAGGGTCAGAGCCTCAAGCCCGTGATGCTGGTGATCGACGATGGCGATGTCTGCGTGACCGGTATCGACCTCGCCGACGAGGACGGACTGGATCTGGACGCGGGCTGATAGCTCGGCGGGCGCTTGATGTCAGGCGCCCGGGGGGCTAGCGCTCGCCCAGACCGAAACTTCGTTTGATGGCACGGGCTGTCAGCCACAACTTCAAGCGTCCGCCACCGAGCCGGCCCATCACCGCCATCAGGCGGTTGAGCCGGCCGGGCACGCAGCGAATTTTGCCGCTCCTCAAGGCACAGAGGGCCGCATCGACCACCGCCTCGGCGGTCTGCATGGTTGAAGTTTCGAGAATCGCCGCATTGCTCAGACCCGCGGCCTGGAAGAAGTGCGTGCGGGTCGCGCCGGGACACAGCGCCAGAATGCGGATAGGCGTGCCGAAACACTCCGCCGCGACCGCCTCGGAGAAGGACAGCAGAAACGCCTTGCTGGCGCCGTAGACCGCGAGATAAGGCGTCGGCTGAAACGCCGCCATGGACACGACATTGATGATTTCGCCCTGCCCCGCATCGCGCATATCGGCAAGAAACAGGTGGGTCAGTTCCACCGGTGCCTGGACATTGAGGCTGATCATCCCGCGGTAGTCTTCCAGCGGATGTCCGAGCAAATCACCGAATCGGCCCATGCCGGCATTGTTCACCAGCAAGGCCACCGGCCAGCCATGGCTCTTGCACGCAGCATGGATTTCCCTCGCCGCCCCGGCTTGGGTGAGGTCGGCAACCAGCACATGGACCGGAATCCCGTAGTGCCGGCTCAGTTCATCCTTGAGTGTCTCCAAGCTTTCCCTGTCCCGGGCGACGAGGATCAGGGGCTGATGCTCGGAGGCCAGACGCTTTGCAAACGCCGCGCCGATCCCGCGGCTCGCGCCGGTGATGAGAGCGTAATGCGCTTGGGTGGACGCCATGCTTGGGCTTTGTCGGTTTGCCCGAGGAGTGCCGGATCAGCCGCTACCCGATCCAGGAACCGCCTTGATTCCAGGGACCCGCACTGAAACCCTCAGGCTGCCGAGGCCGGCAGCGACTATTTGGACTGCTTCAGTTTCTGCAGGGCCTGGGCGCAGCCCACGCTCATCTGCTCCTTGTTCGCCATGAGGCAAGCCTTGATCCTGCCTTCTCCCGGCTGCACGTTCGCACAAAGCCGCTCCACATCAGCCTTGCAGTAGGTGCGGAGCGCCTGCATTTCCGCTGGATCCATGCCCCCCATCCCGAGGGCGAAACCTGCTGTGGACGCGAACGTCAGCATGGCAATAACGAACAAGCGACATTTCATGGCACTGTCTCCTCGTGGTAGTGTCTCGCCGGGCGCGGTCGAAGATGCAAACAGTCGTCGATTCCATGGCCCCGGACAAAAACGGGGCGGCCCTTGGAGCCGCCCCTCGACCGTCTGCGGCCCCAAGGGACCTTATTCTGCGGGAATTCGTTCCTTGACGGAAGCCAGTTGCATCTGCAGGTCCGCGATCTGCTTGCGCAGGTCCGCCACCTCGGCGGGCGTGGCCCCCGTCGGCGACCTCGCGATGCTGCCGCGGGCGCCCTGATTGGTGTAGGCAGGCGAAGCACTAGTGTCCGATTTCGGCTGAACACTGGACCGGCCCATGGCGTGAACCGGGCTCAGGGGCAAAACAACCAGAATGAGCGCGGCAGCGGCGAAAACAGCATGAACGGTTTGAATTGGCATGAGTCCACTCCTTCTTCCATTGTATGTGTGTGACAAGCGCTTTAGCCCCGAATGGATGCCCCTGGGCATCCGGATCATGATCGCTCGGGGTTGGACTCTATACTCGGTGATTAAGCACCTCAATTCAGTTCATGATTAACCAAGTCCGTGTGAAGTATTCACGCCAGCCAAACCTATTGAGGCGCTACCGGATACCTTCCGCCGCGCTGATGTTGATCTTGAGCGCCTGCGGCCCGCAGCCCGTGCGGGAGCGCGGTGACGGACTGTGGCCGGTCTATGAGGGTGCTTTGAAATATGCTCGCTATATTGATCTAACCCACGCCATGACGCCTTCCATGCCGGTCTGGAAGGGTTTCGGCCCATCCCGGTTCGGACCGGCCAGCGACCCCGCGACCGGCCGCCCATATCGCTATGGAAGCGACGGCTTCGAGGCGACCCACTACGATCTGAGTACCGATCAACTGGGCACCCAACTCGATCCTCCCGCGCACTGGGCGCCCGAATTTCCGGCCATCGACGAGTTACCCGCCACCTTCGAGGCGAGGCACGGACGCATTCCGGAAGGTGCCGTGGTTATGGTTCGCAGCGATTGGTCCAAGGCCTGGCCCTATCCGCGTCTGGCGGCGCAAACCCGCTTTCCCGGCGTATCCCTCGCGGCCCTGCAGTGGCTGCACACGCAGCGGCACATCCTGATGCATGGCCATGAGCCCCTGGATACCGACAGCACACCCACGCTGGAAGGGGAGCATTGGCTGATGCACCAAGGCTACGCCCAGGCCGAAGGCGTGGCCCACCTGGACCAGGTGCCGGAGACCGGCTGCCTCGTCAGCATCGGCTATGCGAAATTCAAGGGCGGGTTGGGCGGCTACGCCCGCTACATCGCCATCTGCCCCGAGGACTCGGCCCATGGCCTCACCATCCGGGAAGAGCCCGGCGCCCCGCTGCCAAAACTGGAAAAGCCGCTGAGATGGGATCCCGACTCAGGCGTGCGGGTGCGAAGATGACTCTATCCGCAGCGGCGCTTCAAATGGAGTCGCTACCGGGAAGACCCTCCCGGTATTCGGTCCAGACCCGGATCATGTGCTCCGCGATTTCCCTGGCTTCGGCGTGGGACAGCGCGTCGTCGTGCCAGGAGCCGTCGGCCTGGGTGTGAATCACGTCGTCATACCCGGTGGTGATGCGCCAGCCGCCACCCGAGGCGACCAGGCTGATGCCGATATTCGGACCGAGACAATGTATCTCCCGTCCGCTTGATAAGATGATTCTGTGTCTGGCTGTCTGCATGGCGAGCGGTGTAGGGTTGAACCTGGATTGTTGCGCTGCCGATACTATACGCCGACGCCGGCGCGCTGGACCTTAGGCCCCGGTAAACCGAGTATTCACCCTGTCGCAGACCGGCTTGACCTTGTGCTGACCGACCCAGGAGAGACGACATGAGCGAAACCGTCCAATCACCCGTCGCCGAACTGTTGCAAAGCCGCGGTATTTCCTTTGAACAGATCGTGATTCCCCTGTCCCCGGACAAGAAGCCGATCCGGGCGCTGGAGGAAATTTTGGACGAACACGGTTATCGGCCCGGTTCCGTGGTGCGCAGCATCCTGTTTCGCACCGATGCCCGGCGCTATGTGCTGCTGGCCATCGCCGGCTTGAACAAGGCGGACTGGGGCGTGCTGCGCAAGCACCTGAACGAGCGGCGCTTGACCCTGGCGGAACCTCCGGAAGTGGCAGAGCAGACGGGAAGCGTCATCGGCGCGGTGCCGCCGCTGGCGCTCCCCGAAGCGATTCAGGTGCTGGCGGATGAATCGCTTCGGGATTTCGACAAGATCATCATCGGCAGCGGCGTTTTGGGCTATGCCTTCGGCCTGGCCGGCGCCGACCTCTGTGATCTCATGGAATTGTCGGATTTCGGGCGCTTCGGTAAAGCGCCTGAATGATCAAAGTTGATGATTTCGGGGGAGCAATCGCGATGTGCAAGCGCAACGCACGCGCCGACTCCTCGAATACAAGCGCTCATCAAGCAGTGAAGTCCAACTGCTGGACGGTTCCAGCCTCTCCCGATTCGGACAGAAAAAAGCCCGCGGAAACCGCATTCGCCAACAGCGCGTTCTGCGCATCCTTCACGGCGAAAGGCGCTGCCAGGTGGCCCACATAGATGGCGCCCACCCCTTTCTGGCCGAGCGCCAGCAGTTGCTGACTGCCGTCCTCGCCACGCATCCACAGGCGCAGCCGGTCATAGATGCTGTCACCGGCGTCGATGAATTGGTTACCGTCCTCGTCCCACGCGGCCAGTTCGGCGAAACCATTGCCGGTCCGTGGGCCAAACAGCTCGCTGCCGTCGTTGACCGCGCCATCGCCATTGCGGTCCAGGGCCAGAAAAGCGCTCTGGGGACCGAGCCAGGCGATCTGGTCCAGGCGTCCGTCGGTATCCAGATCGAAGTTGAAGCGGGTCTCGGTCAATTCCGCGGCTTTTCCGCCAAAATTCAGAACCAGTGGATCGATCGCCTTGGCGTCGCCTGCCCGCACCTGCACCCGTTGTTCGGAGTAGAACTCGCGGGTCATGTTCAATGACACCGAGAAATTGATGGCCTGGCCATCGTCGGTGTTGATGACGCCCTCGGCCGAAAACGACAGGGACTCGTACTCGTAGTGGCTGGCGGAATAATCATATTCAAGACCCCAGCCAGCACTGGGAGCGGGCTGGCTTTGCGGAACGTCCTCCGGCACCGGCACCTCGCCGCCGCTCATGGCTTTGGCCAGTTCCGACGGATCGAAGATCTCGAAGTCCCGACCGGTCAAGGCCTTCACCATCATCTTGACGATGGTGGCCTTGAGGGAATCCACCGTGTCCATCTCGCAGCCATCGTCGAGCTTTGCACACTGGCGCGTCGGCGCGGCGTCACGTACTTGAGGCGATAGGGTCAACAGATCCTGCCGCATGCCCTGGCGCGCAGACCGGCCTTCGAAATCAGGGCGCCTTTCGCCCACCCAGGTCTTGAGGCTGGATTGCTCCGTGATACGGGTTTGCGCGATATGCTGGGCCGCCAGGTTCAGCTTGGCATTTTCGATTTTCATGGCCGGGACTCCGCGAGTGTTTTTCCCTATAGCGGCGGACGGCACCCGCCTTTGATGCCAACGCACTTTTTTGAAACCGAGAGGACGATTGATAAGATGGAGCCTCCCCACTACAGGCATCCCCATCGACATGCTTCCCACCGTTGAAATCAATCCCAAGGGGCCGGTCACGGCCGTGGTCATCTGGCTGCATGGCCTGGGCGCGGACGGCCACGATTTCGAGCCCATCGTCCATGAACTCGACCTGCCGCCGGACCACGGCGTGCGCTTCGTGTTTCCCCATGCGCCCCACCGGCCGATCACCATCAATGGCGGTTTCGTAATGCGCGCCTGGTATGACATCGCATCCCCGGCGCTGGACGGCACCGTGGACGAGAAAGGCATATTGGAGTCGGAACGGCAGGTGGAAGAACTGCTGGAAGCGGAAATCGCCAAAGGCGTGCCGAGCGGGCGTATCATCCTGGCGGGCTTTTCCCAGGGCGGTGTCATCGCCCTGGGCCTGGCGACCAAACGCCGCCCTGCCGTCGGCGGCGCGCTGGTGCTCTCTTCCTACGTGGCCCTGCCCCAGCATCTGCCGGATGCGCAGGACGCACTTCCCCTGTTCATCGCCCACGGCACCCAGGACACCATGGTGCCCTACGCCCTGGGCGAGCGCAGCCGCGACCTTCTGGTGGAAAAAGGCTACCAGCCGTCCTGGCACGCCTATCCCATGCCCCACGCCGTGTGCGGGCAGGAAATCGACGACATCGGCCAATGGTTGTCGGCCGCATTGGCCAGCAACCCACAGCCCGGCTGAACAAGCCAGAGCCGGCCCTTGAATCAGGCCGAAGCCATCGCATAAAGACTCAGGAAACGATGGCCAGGTCGCCGCCCAAAGTCAGCTGCCGGTCGTGGTAGGCTTCCAGCGTGGTGCGATGTGCCACGCTGACCACGGTGCAGCGCGGCAAGCTATCCATGACGAGTTGGTACAGATGGGCCTCGGTGGCGTTGTCCAAGGCGCTGCTTGATTCGTCCATGAACAGGATGTCCGGTTTGTATAGCAGGGCGCGCGCGAAGGCCAGGCGCTGCTGCTCACCCGGCGAAAGCCGCTGTGCCCAGCGCGCCGATTCCTGCAGCTTGTCTTTCAAATGGGGCAGTTTGCAGGAGTCCAGCACTCGGGCGCAGGTAGCGTCGTCCACGGCATCCGCAGGGGCCGGGTAGGTCAGTGCTTCCTTCAGGGGACCATCGGGAAGGTAGTTCTTCTGTGGCATGAACATGAGCCTGGCCCGCTTCGGGATGCTGATTTTTCCCCGACCGAAAGGCCACAAGCCCGCGATGGCGCGCAGGAGCGTGCTCTTGCCGCAACCCGAGGGGCCACGGATCAGCCAGCGCTCGCCCGGTGCAAAATTCAAGTCGCCCACTGCCGCGAGGGCCTTTCCGTCCGGAAGGCTGAGCGCCACGTCCTCGCCCTGGACGGCGCTGATCCCTGCCTCCAGTTCCGCACGGATGCCCAAAGGCAATGGCGTGTCGATGGCTGCGTTCATGCCCGTGAGTCGTTGCACCACCGCCGACAGATTGAACAGTTCGCTATAGGAGCGTGCGAACCAGGCGATGGCCCCGGCCGTCGCGGAGAACGCGGCAATATCCTGACTCAGGGTGCCGATGGAGGTTTCCCCCGACAGGACCTTGGGCGCCAGGGCCAGGACGGGCACCAGCACCGAGATGATGCTGAAACCGCCGCTGGCCATGTTCAGAAACACATGGAAGCGCATGAGATCGAACCAGTTGCGCCGTATTTCGTCGAACAAGCGCCACAGCCGCTGCTGCTCCACGGATTCGCCGCGATAAAGCGCAATTTGTTCCGATGCATCGCGCACCTTCGCCAGGGCGAAGCGGAAATCGGCCTCCACCTTGTGCTGCTCCACGGTCACGCCGGACAGCTTGTGGCCCGCCAGGTGGGTCACCCCCGTCTGCAGGATACCCCAGACGAGGGCGACCCAGAACATATAGCCGGGGATGGTGAAGGCGCTCCCGTCCAGCAAGAAGCTCACGGAGCCGGCGCTTTGCCAGAGAATCCAGCCCATGGAGCCCAAGGTTCCCAGATTGGTCAGGAAGTCCAGGGACAAGCTGATCATCAAGCGCCCGTACTCAGTAATGTCCTGGGTCACGCGCTGATCGGGGTTATCCACCAGATTGTCGCGCTCGATGCGATAGAAGGTCTGGCCACGCAGCCAGCGGCCCACCAGGTCGTCGGTGAGGTGCTTGCGCCATTTGATCTGCAAGGCCTGCTCCAGATAGCTGCGCAATACCATGACTGCGACGATCAGCACGATGGAGAAAAACAGCATGCCCATGCTATGCCAGAAGGCAGGCGCGTTATGGTCCTGGAGGGCGTCGTAAAAGCCCTTTTGGAGTTGGGTCTCCCAGGCGACCAGTCCTGTTACGGCCGATATCAGTACCACCAGCACCAGCAACAGCAGCCATGCCGACCGGCGGTCAGGCGAGTGAAACCAGAATGGGATGGCGAGTTGAAAGGTTTGCCTGGTTCTCGTTGCCATGGAGACTCCTTAACGTGGGAGCCCCATTCTAGCTTGGTGAATCTGTTATTGATTAGGCCCAAAATACCCTCATGGTATTTCGGGCCGACGGGGCATCCGTGCCCCGCATTAACCCGGCCACTAAGGGCCGGGCTAAAAAGTCCCCGCGGCGCGCGATCTGCAGCGCTTCAATCAATTGATGAGCCACTGGCATTTTCTCGTCCAGCTGTGCGTGTAAGTCGAGGCCACGTCTTTCGATATTCGAAAGGCCGGAATACCATTCCACGGTTTGCTCGCCTCTCGTGCCCGCGAGCACGCGCAGCCACTGGCGCCACACGTGGTCCGACCGCCATTCGAGCCTGAGTCAACGATGATCCGTCGATTCCTCTGTCTGGGCAGCCTCAACGTGGACATCACCTTCCCCGTGGAGCGGATGCCGGCCGAGCACGAGAAGCTCCGCTGTCCGGAGGCCTATTTGAGTTTCGGCGGCGGTGCGGCCAACACGGCACACTGGCTGGCGTGGTTTGGCCACCGCGTGGACATGCTCGGCTGTGTCGGCGCCGACCCCTTCGGCGATCTGGCAATCCAGGCGCTGGCCGATGCCGGCGTTGGCACGGAATGGGTTCAGCGTGCACCGGAAATCCTGTCAGGCATGGCGGCGATTTTCGTCAATCCCCGCAGCAAGCGCATGGTCAGCTCCGGCGGCGCCAATCTCCGCTTCGATCCACGCGCGGTTCCGATGAATGTCTTCGCGCCCGGCCTGCACCTGCATGTGGCGACTTCCCTGCTGGATCGAGTCCTGCCCCTGGCGCGATTGGCCAAGTCGCGCGGCGCGACGGTCTCCGCCGACCTGGATGACGCGCCCTCTGCCGAACTGTCAGCCTGTCTGGACTGGCTCTTCATGAATCACAGCAGCCTCAAGCGCTGGACCGGATCGGACGATCCCGAAGCAACGCGCGGACTTCTCGCAGCCGGCACGCATCTGGCAGTGACCTGCGGTGCCGAAGGGGCCTGGGTGCTGGGCGCGGATGGCGCAGAGTTCCACCCGGCTTTTCCGGTGGAGGTCATCGACCGCACAGGTGGCGGCGACGCGTTCGCCGCCGGCTTCCTGCATGGCCTTGCCGGCGGGTTTCCAGTCACGGAATGTCTGCGCGATGGCCTGTGGCTGGCTTCCCGGGTCATTGCCCTGCCGGGCAGCCGGCCCGACCTTGGCGCGTCCGGCGACGCTGCGCAAGCTCCCGCCTAGCTCCCCAGCGCGCGCCCACGGCGCGATGGGCAACTCGTCCACGCCCCACTACGTGGATGTACGGCTGCGACCCGCAGCCAGAAATTCGATCCTAGGGCTCGTCCTTTGACGCTCATCCGGTGCCGGATTCGAGGGAACTCCTTCACCGGCTAGACACCCGAGCCCGGCCGCAAGCGTGGTCACGCTCCGCGCAAGCCTCGTTGTGAAAACTAATCCATGAGGGAGGATCAACCGATGTTCAGATCAATCACAATCCGCCAACTCTTCCTGGTCAGCATCTTGATGATCGGCGCCAGCCCGTGCGCCTGGGCCGCGCCCAATCTATGGTGGGACCATTTCGAAGCGCCGACCCCTGATCAAGGCCAGTGCGTCAAACAGGCGGTCAGCCTCATGACCGCCCAGCAGGCCGGACAAATCACCAGTTCGGCCGATTCCGTCCGCGCCTGGAGCGAGAAGACCGTGGGCGTCGCCGAGTGCATTCCCTTCGGCGACAAACTGGTCATCGCGGTCCTGGTGAGCAGTTCCGACGTGGACGCCGGCAGTGCGCTGTTCAATGCCCTGAAGGCGGGGATGATGAAGAAGTAGGGACGAAGCGCCTGGACTTGGGTGCAGTCGCCGGAACGTGACGGCGGGGCCGCTCGAACGATCGAGTCGGACCCCGGCGCGCCTCCCGCGTTGGCACACCCTGTTCGAGCTATTCCACCGTCACCGACTTCGCCAGGTTGCGCGGCTGATCCACGTCAGTGCCCTTGATCAGGGCGACGTGGTAGGCCAGCAGTTGCAGCGGAATGGTGTAGACGATAGGGGCAACCACTTCGTCCACTTCGGCGACGCGCAGGATGTTGACATTGGGCACGCTCTCCATGGGCGCATCCACGTCGGCGAAAACGTAAAGCTGGCCGCCGCGCGCCTGCACTTCCTGCAGGTTGGACTTGAGTTTCTCCAGCAGTTCGTTGTTGGGCGCCACCGCCACCACCGGCATTTCCTCGTCGATCAGGGCCAGGGGACCGTGCTTGAGCTCGCCAGCGGGGTACGCCTCGGCATGGATGTATGAAATCTCCTTGAGCTTGAGCGCGCCTTCCATGGCCACCGGGTACTGCGCGCCGCGGCCCAGGTACAAGGAATGCTGCTTGTCGCCGAAACGCTCGGCCCAGCGCTCGATATCCCCTTCCAGTTGCAGCACATGGCGGATCTGCGCGGGCAGGCCCTCCAACTGGCGCACGATCTTGGCTTCCACTTCCACCGTCATGCCATTGCGCCGGCCCAAGGCCACCACCAGCAGCAGCAGCGCGGTGAGCTGGGTGGTGAAGGCCTTGGTGGAGGCGACGCCGATCTCGGGGCCTGCACGGGTCATGAGGGTGGAGTCGGACTCGCGCACGATGGAGCTTTCCGGCACGTTGCAAATGGCCAGGGTGTGGGCGTAGCCCAAGGTCTTGGCGTCCTTCAGGGCCGCCAAGGTGTCGGCGGTTTCGCCCGATTGAGAAATGGTGACGAACAGGGTGCCGGGCGTCACCACGTTCTTGCGGTAGCGGAACTCGCTGGCCACCTCCACGTTACAGGGGAGCCCCGCGATGGATTCCATCCAGTACTTGCCCACCATGCCTGCGTGGTAGCTGGTGCCGCAGGCCACGATCTGCACGGACTTGACGTGCTCGAAGGCCTGCTCGGCGAGGGGCCCGAAGCCTGCCTCCAGCACATGGCCCGCATGCACGCGGCCGTCCAGGGTCTTTTCCACCGCCGTCGGCTGCTCGTGGATCTCCTTCTGCATGTAGTGGCGGTAATCGCCGCGCTCCACCGCATCGGCCACCAGCTTGGTCTCATTGACCGGGCGTTCCACCCGGGTGCCGGATTTGTCGTAGACGACTAGGCTGTCGGTGGCCAGATCCACCAGATCGCCGTCCTCCAGGTAGATGAAGCGCTGGGTTTCGCCCACCAGGGCGAATACGTCGGAAGCAATGAAGTTCTCGTCTTCGCCCAGGCCCACCACCAGCGGGCTGCCCTGGCGCGCCCCGATCAGGCGGCGCGGCTCCTGGCTGCTGATGACGCCGATGGCGTAGGCGCCGTGCAAAAGCGCCGTCGTCGCCTTGACCGCAGCCAGCAGGTCCATGCCCTGCTCCAGGAACTCGTGCACTTGATGCGCGATCACCTCGGTGTCGGTGTCGGAGGTGAACTGATAGCCCTTCTGCGTCAAGGTACGGCGCATTTCGTCGTGGTTCTCGATTATGCCGTTGTGCACCACCGCCACCGTGTCGCGGGACATGTGGGGGTGGGCATTGCGCTCCGAGGGCACGCCGTGGGTGGCCCAGCGGGTATGGGCGATGCCGATCTTGCCGTTCACCGGCGCCGTCTCCAGGTAAGCTTCCAACTCGCGGATCTTACCGGGACGGCGCGCGCGCAGCAGCTGGCCGAATTCGTCCAGGGCGGCGATGCCCGCCGAGTCATAGCCGCGGTATTCCAGGCGGCGCAGGCCTTCCAGGAGGACAGGGGTGACGGTGCGATGGGCGACTGCGCCTACGATTCCACACATGGATTACTCTCCTTTTCGGGGACTTGAATAGGGTTGGCCGGGACCGCAAACCCCTCGGAACCGGCCGGTGGCAGCCGCATCAGGCCTTGGGCTTTTTGACCGGCCGCTGCCAGCCTTCCACGTTGATCTGCTTGGCGCGGCTCAGGGTCAGGGTGTCGGCGGGCGTGTCCTTGGTGATGGTGGAGCCCGCGCCGATGGTGGCATTGCGGCCCACCGTCACCGGAGCCACCAACTGGGTATCCGAACCGATGAAAGCGCCGTCCTCGATCACGGTGAGGTGCTTGTTGGCGCCGTCGTAATTGCAGGTGATGGTGCCCGCGCCCACGTTCACCCCGGAGCCGACCCGCGCATCGCCCACATAGCTAAGATGATTGATCTTGGAGCCCTCCCCCACCTCGGCCTTCTTGATTTCCACAAAATTGCCCACGTGCACATGGGCGGAAAGCCGGGTCTCCGGGCGGATGCGGGCGAAGGGGCCGATGCGGCTGTCGGCGCCGATCACCGCGTCCTCGATCACGCTGTTGGCCAGAATTTCCACGCCTTGGGCGATGGAGGCATTGCGGATCCACACGTTGGGGCCGATCTTTACACCGCTGCCCAGTTCGATCCGCCCTTCCAGGATTACGTTGACGTCGATCTCGATGTCCTGTCCCAGTTGCACGATATCGCCGCGCAAATCGAAGCGGGCCGGATCGCGCAGGGTCACGCCCTGCTCCATGAGGCTGCACGCCTGGCGCGCCTGAAACAAGCGTTCCAGCTCCGCCAGCTGCTGCCGGTTATTGACCCCCAGTACTTCCGCTTCCTCGCCGGGCTGGGTGGTGTCGACGTAGATCCCGTCGGCCACCGCCATGGCGATGATGTCGGTGAGGTAGTATTCCTTCTGGGCGTTGTCGTTGGTCAGCCGGCCCAGCCAGCGCTTCAAGTGCCCACCCCTGACCGCCAGGATGCCGGTATTCACTTCCCGCACCGTCCGCTGCTCCGGCGTCGCGTCCTTTTCCTCGACGATGCTGACCACGTCGCCATTGCCGTTACGGATGATGCGCCCGTAGCCGGTGGGATTGTCCAGCGTGATGGTCAAAAGCCCCAGGCTGCCCTCGCCGGCGTGGTGCAGCAGGCGCTGCACGGTGCTCTGCTGCAGCAGGGGCACGTCGCCATAAAGGATCAGCACGGTGGCGTCATCCCGGATCCAGTCGGCCACCTGCATCACCGCGTGGCCGGTGCCCAGGCGCTCTTTCTGCTCCACCCAGCGGGCCGGCAGTTCGCCCAGAGTTTTAAGCACCTGCTCGCCGCCGTGGCCGTAAATCACGCTGATAGCGTTGTCGCCGAGACTTGAGGCGAGCCGGTGCACGTGGGCAAGCAAGGGGCGGCCGGCGATCTGGTGCAGCACCTTGGGCAGTTGCGAGCGCATGCGCGTCCCCTGGCCCGCCGCCAGGATGAGGGTCTGTAAGGTCATTGGGTCCATTCCGATTGCGTGGGTTTTACTGAAGCCCGCCAGCAGACCGGCGGCTTTCGGCAAAGCTTAGCAAATAAAAAACCCGGCCCGCCATGGAGAATGTCCATGACAGGCCGGGTTTCGGGAGCGCAGGCCGCTGTGATCAGCGACGTTGGCGCCAGCGCTCCAGGGTCCGCAGCTGCTCCATGGCTTCCACCAGCTCCCGCTGCACCTTGCCCATGTCCATGGCCGATTTTTGGTCTTTCAGCGCCTCCTCGGCGCGCTGCTTGGCTTCCAGGGCCGCCGCTTCGTCGATGTCCTTGGCGCGCACGGCGCGGTCGGCCAGCACCGAAACGATGTGCGGCTGAATCTCCAGGATGCCGCCGGAGACGTAGAACGGCAGGGTCTCCTTGTCGTCGGTCATCACCCGCACTTCGCCCGGCTTGAGGCGGGTCAGCAGGGGCGCGTGACGGGCCGCGATGCCCACATCGCCCTCTTCCGCCGGCGCCACCACCAATTCCGCGAGCCCGGAGAAGATCTGCTCCTCCGCGCTCACGATATCCACATGGAACTTCATGGCCATATCAGGCTCTCCAAACGCGGCTTAAGCAGCCAGTTTCTTGGCTTTTTCCAGCACTTCGTCGATGCTGCCGACCATGTAGAAGGCCTGCTCGGGAATATCGTCGTAGTCGCCGTTGATGATGCCCTTGAAGCCCGCAATGGTGTCCTTGAGGGAAACGTACTTGCCCGGCGAGCCCGTGAACACTTCCGCCACGAAGAAGGGCTGTGACAGGAAGCGCTGGATCTTGCGGGCACGGGCCACCACCAGCTTGTCTTCTTCCGACAGTTCGTCCATGCCCAGGATGGCGATGATGTCACGCAGTTCCTTGTAGCGCTGCAGGGTGCCCTGCACGGCGCGGGTGACGTTGTAGTGCTCCTGGCCGATGACCAGCGGGTCCAGCTGGCGGCTGGTGGAATCCAGCGGGTCCACCGCCGGGTAGATGCCCAGCTCGGCGATCTGGCGGGACAAAACCACGGTGGCGTCCAAGTGGGCGAAGGTGGTGGCCGGCGACGGGTCGGTCAAGTCGTCGGCAGGCACGTACACGGCCTGGATCGAGGTGATGGAACCGGTCTTGGTGGAGGTGATGCGCTCCTGCAGCACGCCCATTTCCTCGGCCAGGGTCGGCTGGTAGCCCACGGCTGAGGGCATACGGCCCAGCAGCGCGGACACCTCGGTGCCGGCCAGGGTATAACGGTAAATGTTGTCGATGAACAGCAGCACGTCGCGGCCTTCCTCACGGAAGTACTCCGCCATGGTGAGGCCGGTCAGCGCCACGCGCAGGCGGTTGCCCGGCGGCTCGTTCATCTGGCCGTACACCAGGGACACCTTGTCCAGAACGTTGGAGTCCTTCATTTCGTGGTAGAAGTCGTTCCCTTCGCGGGTGCGCTCACCCACGCCGGCGAACACGGAGTAGCCGCTGTGCTCGATGGCGATGTTGCGGATCAGCTCCATCATGTTGACGGTCTTGCCCACGCCGGCGCCGCCGAACAGGCCCACCTTGCCGCCCTTGGCGAAGGGGCAGACCAGGTCGATCACCTTGATGCCGGTTTCCAGCAGCTCGTTGGCTGCCGCCTGATCTTCGTAGCTGGGCGCCTTGCGGTGGATGCCCCAGCGGGTCTGCTCGCCGATGGGGCCCTTCTCGTCGATGGGATCGCCCAGCACGTTCATGATGCGGCCCAGGGTTTCCTTGCCCACCGGCACGGAGATGGCGGCACCGGTGTTGGTGACGTCCAGGCCGCGCTGCAGACCGTCGCTGCTGCCCATGGCGATGCATCTGACGACGCCGTCACCCAGCTGCTGCTGGACTTCCAGCACCAGGTTGGCGCTCTCGACGCGCAGGGCGTCATACACTTTCGGCAGTGACTCGCGGGGGAATTCCACGTCGACAACGGCGCCGATGATCTGAACGATTTTGCCCGAACTCATGTTTCGTCCTCTTAACTCTTTAAAGGTATGCTTTGACTATCGGCTAGACCGCTGCCGCGCCACCGACGATCTCGGAAATTTCCTGGGTGATGGCCGCCTGGCGCGCCTTGTTGTAGATCAGCTGCAACTCGTTGATGAGCTTGCCGGCGTTGTCCGATGCGCTCTTCATGGCCACCATGCGCGCCGCCTGCTCGCAGGCGTTGTTCTCCACCAGGCCCTGGAACACGATGGACTCGATGTAGCGCACCAGCAGGTCATCCAGCACCTCCTTGGCATCCGGCTCGTAGAGATAATCCCAGTGGCCGCTCAACTCCGGCGCAATCTCCTCGGTCTTGACCGGGAGCAACTGGTCGAGCTTGGGCTTCTGCGTCATGGTGTTGACGAACTCGTTGTACATCACGTACAGCGCGTCGATGTTGCCCGCGTAGTAATCGTCCAGCATCACCTTGATGACGCCGATGATCTGCTCCAGGTGCGGGGTGTCGCCCAGCTTGGCCACCTGCGCCACCACGTTGGCGCCGATGCCGTTGAAGAAGCCGGTGCCCTTGGAGCCGATGGCGCTGACCTGCACCTCGACCTTCTCGTTGGACCAGGTCCGCATCTGGCGCAAGGCCATGCGGAACAGGTTCGAGTTCAGACCGCCGCACAGGCCGCGGTCCGACGAGACGATGATGACGCCCACCTTCTTCACCTCCCGCTCGATCATGAACGGGTGCTGATATTCCGGCTTGGCGTGGGCCAGGTGCTTGATGATCTGCGCAATCTTGCGGGAGTAGGGCCGAGTAGCCTGCATCCGCGATTGCGTCTTGCGCATCTTGCTGGTCGCCACCTTTTCCATGGCGCGCGTGATCTTCTGAGTATTCTTGATACTCGCAATCTTCACACGGATTTCTTTACCTACGGCCATGACTTAACCCTTACCAGGCGTGCGTTGCTTTGAACTTCTTGATGGCTGCTCCGATGCCGGACGCGATCTCGTCGTTGTAGTCGCCGCTCTCGTTGATCTTGTCCAGCAACGCACCGTGCTCGGCCTTCATGTAGCTCTGCAGGGCATCCTCGAAATCGCGCACCTTGGCGGCTTCCACGTCGTCCAGATAGCCTTCGTTGGCCGCATAGAGGGACACGGCCATCTGCGCCACGCTCATGGGCGAGTACTGGTTCTGCTTCATCAGCTCGGTCACGCGCTGACCGCGCTCGATCTGCTTGCGAGTGCTCTCGTCCAGATCCGAGGCGAACTGGGCGAAGGCCGCCAATTCGCGGTACTGCGCCAGGTCGAGACGGATACCGCCGCCGAGCTTCTTGATCACCTTGGTCTGCGCGGCGCCGCCGACGCGGGACACGGACAGACCGGCGTTCACCGCCGGACGGATGCCGGAGTTGAACAGGTTGGTTTCCAGGAAGATCTGGCCATCGGTGATGGAGATCACGTTGGTCGGAACGAAGGCGGACACGTCGCCGGCCTGGGTCTCGATGATGGGCAGCGCGGTCAGGGAGCCGGTCTGGCCCTTCACGGCGCCGTTGGTCAGCTTCTCCACTTCCTCGGCATTGATGCGGGAAGCGCGCTCCAGCAAACGCGAGTGCAGGTAGAACACGTCACCCGGATAGGCTTCGCGTCCCGGCGGACGGCGCAGCAGCAGGGACACCTGGCGGTAGGCCCAGGCCTGCTTGGTCAAATCGTCATAGATGATCAGGGCGTCCTGGCCGTTGTCACGGAAGTACTCGCCCATGGAGCAGCCGGCGTAGGGCGCGATGAACTGCAGCGCAGCGGACTCGGAGGCGGAAGCCACCACCACGATGGTGTGGTCCATGGCGCCGTGCTCTTCCAACTTGCGCACCACGTTGGCGATGGAGGACTGCTTCTGTCCGATGGCCACGTAGATGCACTTAACGCCGGTGCCCTTCTGGTTGATGATGGTATCGACGGCGATGGCGGTCTTGCCGGTCTGGCGGTCGCCGATGATCAGCTCGCGCTGGCCGCGGCCGATGGGGATCATGGAATCGATGGCCTTCAGACCCGTCTGCAGCGGCTGGCTCACCGACTGGCGCGAGATAACGCCGGGCGCGATCTTCTCGATGGGGGAGCGCAGGCCGGAATTGATGGCGCCCTTGCCGTCGATGGGATTGCCCAGGGCGTCCACCACGCGGCCGAGCAGTGCCTCGCCCACCGGCACTTCCAGGATGCGGCCGGTGCACTTGACGGAATCGCCTTCCGCCAGATGCTCGTAGGAGCCCAGCACCACGGCGCCAACCGAGTCGCGCTCCAGGTTGAGCGCCATGCCGAAGGTGTTGCCGGGGAACTCCAGCATTTCGCCCTGCATGACGTCGCTCAGGCCGTGGATGCGGACGATGCCGTCGGTCAGGCTGACGATGGTGCCGACGCTGCGGGACTCGACGCCCAAATCGAAGTTCTCGATTTTGCTCTTGATGAGCTCGCTGATTTCAGAGGGGTTTAGTTGCATGATTCTTGTCTCGCTCTAGTTGTAGAGTCTTGTTGCCAATCGTTGAACTTGTCCGCGGACGGAGGCATCGATCACCCGGTCGCCGGCCTTGATCAGCACGCCGCCGATCAGGGATTCGTCGACCCGGACGTGCAGGCGCGGTTGCTTGCCCAGTTCCGTCTGCAGAACCGTCACCAGCTTCGCGTGCTCCCCGTCCTCCAGTGGATAAGCCGAACAGACCTCCACATCGAGATAGCCCTCTTCTTCAGCCCGGTAGTACTCAAACTGCTCGGCGATGCTGTGAATGAGGTCCAGGCGGCCGTTGGCGACCAGAACCTTGACGAAGTTCTCGCTCTCGCCGTTCAGGTGCCCCGCGCACAGATCCAGAAACGCCGCCGTGAACTGCTCCTTCTTGACCTTGGGATTGTCCGCGGCCTGCGCGATCCGCTCGTCCTTCATGACGGCGGACAGAAAGGCGAGGGTTTCCGACCACTGGGCGGTGGACGCGGTTTCCTTGGCCCGTTTATAGGCCGCTACCGCGTAGGGCCTGGCCAACGTCGCTATTTCACTCATTACGCCTGACCCAACTGCTTGCCGAGGTTGTCAATGATTTCCCGGTGCTTATCCTGGTCGACTTCTTTCTTCAGGATCTGCTCCGCCGCGGAAACCGCCAGGGTGGCCACTTCCTTGCGCAGCTGTTCCTTCGCCTGCTGGATCTCCCGGTCGATTTCGGACTTGGCAGCCGTGATGATGCGCTCGCCTTCCTGCTTGGCGGCTTCCTTGCGCTCGTCCGCCAGCTCGTTGGCGCGCTTCTGCGCCAGGTTGACGATTTCCGCGGCCTGGTCCTTGGCATCCTTCAGCACGGACTTGGCCTTCTTCTCGGCCAGCTCCATCTCGTGCTTGCCCTTGTCGGCGGCAGCCAGTCCATCGGCGATCTTCTTCTTGCGCTCTTCGAGGGCTTGCATCAAGGGCGGCCAGACGTACTTCATGGTGAACCACACCAGAAGCGCGAAGGTGATCATCTGCCCAATTAGAGTGGCGTTAATACTCACAGCGCTTTCCTCTTAATAGAAACATCAAGGAACGAGTTCGCTCCGATTAACCCTTGACCGCGGACAGGAACGGGTTGGCAAAGGTGAAGAACAGAGCGAGACCGACGCCGATCATGGTCACTGCGTCCAGAAGACCTGCAACGATGAACATCTTGACCTGCAGCATGGGGACCATCTCCGGCTGGCGCGCGGCGCCTTCCAGGAACTTGCCGCCCAGAAGACCGAAACCGATAGCGGTGCCCATGGCGCCCAAACCCAGGATGATGCCCACGGCGATAGCGGTCAGGCCTTGTACAGATGCTACTGCTTCCATTTTTTTCTCCGATTATTTCAGACAGGTTGAGTTGAATAACAAGGATTTAGTGATCTTCGTGAGCGAGGCTCAGATACACGATGGTCAACACCATGAAGATGAAGGCTTGCAGGGTGATGATCAGGATGTGGAACACGGCCCAAGGGAAGCTCAGCAGCGGCTGGACATACCAGGGCATCAGGGCGATCAGGATGAAGATCAGCTCGCCTGCATACATGTTTCCGAAAAGTCGAAGACCGAGCGAAACCGGCTTGGCCAGATACTCGACCGTGTTCAGCAACAGATTGAAAGGGATCAGCAGCCAGTGGTTGAACGGATGGAACAGGAATTCCATCGCAAAATGCACCGGGCCCTTCACTTTCAGGCTGTAGAAGATGATCAGGAAGAACACCGAGATGGACATGCCGAAGGTGCCGTTCAGGTCGGTGCTGGGCACCACGCGCAGGTAGTCCAGGCCCACGGCCTTGCCGATGTCCGGGAGCAGGTCCACAGGGAGCAGGTCCATGGTGTTCATCAGGAACACCCAGCAGAAGATGGTCAGCGCCAGGGGCGCGATCAGCGGACTCTTGCCGTGGAAGCTATCCTTGACCTGGGTGTCGACGAACTCGACGATCATCTCGGCGAAGTTCTGCAGGGGACCGGGTACGCCGCTGGTGGCTTTTTCCGCCGCCGTCTTGAACACCAGGATGAATGTCAGGCCGAGAAAAGCGGAGAAAAACAGGGTGTCCAGATGGAAGGTCCAAAAGCCCTCACCCGCTGAGAGTGTGGTCAGGTGATGGACGATGTAGCCCGTCGCGCCGCCCTCGGAACCATGTGCTTCGGTTGCCATCTTTCTTTTTCTCTCCTAATTGCGCAACAAAAGTGCAAACCAAAAAACCATTATCACCGCGACAAAGCCGATGAATAACGGCATGAACAAGATGCCTGGAAGTTGGAATACAATGACAAACAGGAGGGCGGTGATGGTCAGCTTGACCGTTTCGCCCAGATAGAAAGCCTTGACCACCGCCTGAGCCGTCTTGGTCGGATCGCGCCGACCGAACTTGAAGGCAAAATAGGCGTTGGGCAAGAACCCCACCAATCCACCCAGCAGCGCCGACTTGGCTTCCTGGAAGCCAGCCAGCCCGTAGGCTACAGCGAAAATCCCAATTATTGTTAGCACCTGAATCAGGAGCACGTGCCTGACTGCAACGAACAGGCCGGTCCCGCTCATAGGCGTCCCCCCTCTGAATCGGTCGGAATCATATCAACCGTTGTGCAGGAGATCAACGATTTATGTCCGCCGGGGCGGTCACGTGCGGTTCTGACGGGCTGGTTCGGGGAGGTGAGAAGGCAGGCCGGACTGCGCCGGCAGAGGCCCTAAATTCATGGCATCACGGGGCTTTGCGTCCCGCAACAGGCCATGGACGGGCCAGGGATCGCCGGCGCCCCGGAAACAGTCCGTTGCCGTCAGACCTTCAACCCAGGCGTTCGATGACGCCTTCCAATTGGTCCAGGCTGTCGTAGCTGATGATGAGCTTGCCGGCGCCCTTGCTGCTGTGCTGGATCTGCACGCGGGCCCCCAGCTTCTCGGTGATCTGTTCGGCGAAGCGGGTGATGTCGGGGTCCTGCTGACGGCCGGGACGGGTTGCCTGACCGGCCTCCTGGAGCTTGCGCACGAGGGCCTCGGTCTCGCGCACGTTCAGGCGCTTGGCCGCCACCTGCGCGGCGACCGCACCCTGGCGTTCGTAGGGCAGGCCCAGAATGGCGCGGGCATGGCCCATCTCGATCTCGCCCGAGACCAAAAGGGCCTTGGCGTCCGGATGCAGTTCGTTGAGGCGCATCAGATTGGAGACGGCGGCCCGGGACTTGCCCACGGCGTCCGCCACCTGCTGGTGGGTCAGGGAGAATTCCTCCAGTAGGCGCTTGAGCGCCTCGGCCTCCTCCAGGGGGTTGAGGTCCTGGCGCTGGATGTTCTCGATGAGGGCGATGGCCAGGGCCGCCTGGTCCGGCACTTCGCGGATCACCACCGGGATATCGTGCAGCCCCGCCATCTGGGCGGCGCGCCAGCGTCGCTCGCCGGCGATGATCTCGTAGCGGTTCTCCGCCACCTCGCGCACCACGATGGGCTGGACCACGCCCTGGGCGCTGATGGAGTCGGCCAGTTCCTGCAGGCGCGCGGGGTCGAAATCCTTGCGCGGCTGGAAACGGCTGCTGCGCATGAACTCCACCGGCAGCGTCTTGAGCTTGTCGCGCTCCTTGTCGCCGGGCGGCTCGATGCTAACCGCCCCCAGCAGGGCATCCAGTCCGCGCCCCAGGCCTCGTTTCTTCGCTGTCATGTGACTCTCCGGGTCAGGCGGCTTTCTCGTTGCGGCGCATGATCTCTCCCGCCAGGGCCAGATAGGCCACGGCGCCGCGGGAGGACTTGTCGTACATCAGGGCCGGCAGGCCGTGGCTGGGCGCTTCCGCCAGGCGGATGTTGCGCGGGATGACGGTACGCAGCACCTTGTCGCCGAAGTGCTCCAGCAACTGATCCGAAACTTCCTTGGCCAGTCGGCTGCGGGGGTCGAACATGGTGCGCAGCAGCCCTTCGATGGCCAGCTTGGGATTCACCGTCCGGCGGATGTTTTCCAGGGTGTCCATGAGATCGGAAAGGCCTTCCAGGGCGTAGTACTCGCATTGCATGGGGATCAGCACGCTGTCCGCCGCCACCATGGCGTTGACGGTGAGCATGTTCAAAGACGGCGGGCAGTCCACGAAGATGAAATCGTAGTCGCCGCGGCAACTCTCCAGCGCCTCGCGCAGGGCGCGCTCGCGGTTGTCGTGATGCAGCAGGTCCACCTGAGCCGCGGTCAGGTCCGCATTGCCGGGGAGGATATGAAAGCCCAGCTCCTTCAGCGGCAGGATGGCGTCGCCCGGCTTGGACTGGCGGGTCAGCACCTCATAGGAGGAATGGACCAGCTTCTTCTTGTTGACCCCGCAGCCCATGGTGGCGTTGCCCTGGGGATCGAGGTCGATGAGCAGCACGCGGCGCTTGGCGGTGGCGAGCGAGGCGGTGAGGTTGACGCTGGTGGTGGTCTTGCCGACCCCCCCTTTCTGGTTGGCCACCGCAATGATTTTTCCCATGGCTCTTTATCCTGGCAAGGTGACGGAAAGCAGGTGCCGCTCGGCATCCACTCCGGGAATTTTCAAGGGAACGCTTTCAACGGCAAACGGGGTCGGTGAGTCCTGTTCCGCCCATTTGCCCTTCTGCGCAAGGATCACGCCGCCCGGGGCCAAAAGCCGCCGCGTGTGTTCCACGATCACCGGCAGGCTGGCGAAGGCGCGGGCCAGTATCACATCGAAGCCCTCCGGGTCGGCGAAGCGCTCGATGCGCGCATGCACCACGCGGGCGTTGCGAAGGCCCAGTTCGATGATGGCCTGCTGCACGAAGCGCGTCTTCTTGGAGTTGCCGTCCAGCAGGGTGAAATCCTTCTCTCCGGCCAACAGCGCCAGGGGAATGCCCGGCAGACCCGCCCCCGTGCCCACATCCAGCACACGCCACCCTTTCAGGTGCGGCAAGACCGCCAGGCTGTCGAGCAGATGCAGCCTGACCATGTCGGCCGGGTCCGTGATGGAGGTGAGATTATAGACACGATTCCATTTGCGCAGTAACTGCAGGAAGACCAGCAACCGCTCCCGCTGACCCGCATCGGCGGCGACGCCCATCTGCGCCAGCCCCTCCGCGAGCAGGCGATCCAGGTCCTGTGCCATCAGGCGCTTTTCTTCTTCAGATGCACCAGCAACAAGGAAATGGCCGCGGGCGTCACGCCCGGTATGCGCGAGGCCTGGCCGAGGGTCTCGGGCCGCTGCTGCTTGAGCTTTTCGCGCACCTCGTTGGACAGGCCCACCACGTTGCCGTAGTCCATGTGCTCCGGCAGGCGCCAATGGTTGTAGCGCCGCGAACGCTCGATCTCGTCCTGCTGGCGGTCGATATAGCCCGCGTACTTGGCCTGGATTTCCAATTGCTCCAGCACCTGCGGGTCATCCTCGGCGTCCAGGGCCGGACAGATGCCGCCCAGGGCCGCGATGACCAGTTCCGGGCGGCGCAGCAATTCGGTGAGGGTCGCCTCGCGCTGCAGGGGCGCGCTCAACTGGCCGCCGAGAGCTTCGGCCGCGCCGCTGTTGGGCTTCACCCAGGTGGCGTCCAGTTCCGCCTGCAGCCGGGCAATGCGCTCGCGCTTGTCCTCGAAGCGCCGCCAGCGATCATCATCCACCAGACCCAGCTCACGGCCCATTTCGGTGAGGCGCAGGTCCGCGTTGTCTTCCCGCAGCAGCAGGCGGTACTCTGCGCGACTGGTGAACATGCGATAGGGTTCGGCGGTACCCCGGGTGATGAGGTCGTCGATCATCACTCCGATGTAGGCTTCTTCCCGGGCCGGCGACCAGGCTTCCAGATCCTTCGCCTTGCGTGCCGCGTTGAGGCCCGCGATCAGGCCTTGCGCCGCCGCCTCCTCGTAGCCGGTGGTGCCATTGATCTGGCCGGCGAAGAATAGGCTGTCCAGATGCTTGGTCTCCAGCGACGCCTTGAGATCGCGGGGATCGAAATAATCGTATTCGATGGCGTAGCCGGGCCGCGTGATGTGCGCCCGTTCGAAACCCCGGATGGAGCGCACCAGGGCCAGCTGCACGTCGAAAGGCAGGCTGGTGGAAATGCCGTTGGGATAGATTTCCCGGCTGTCCAGGCCCTCCGGTTCAACGAAGATCTGGTGGGAATCGCGCTCAGCAAAGCGCACCACCTTGTCCTCGATGGAGGGACAGTAACGCGGTCCCACGCCTTCGATGACGCCGGAATACATGGGCGATCGATCCAATCCGCCGCGTATGATGTCATGGGTGCCCGGGTTGGTGCGGGTGATATGGCAGCACACCTGGCGCGGATGCTCCTCGCGCGAGCCGAGGAAGGAAAACACCGGCGTGGGCGTATCCCCCGGCTGCTCGGCCATCACCGCATAATCGATGCTGGCGCTGGCGATGCGCGGCGGCGTGCCGGTCTTCAGACGTTCCACCCGGAACGGCAGTTCCCGCAGGCGCGCCGCGAGGGCATTGGACGGCGCATCGCCGGCGCGGCCGCCTTCGTAGTTCTCCAGGCCGATGTGGATGCGCCCGGCCAGAAAAGTGCCCACCGTCAGCACCACGCAGCGGGCGCGAAAGGCGAGCCCCATCTGCGTCACCACGCCGCGCGCGCTGCCATTTTCCACGATCAGGTCGGCGACGGTCTGCTGGAACAGGAACAGGTTCGGCTGGGTTTCCAGGGCATGCCGCACCACCTGTTTGTACAACTGGCGGTCCGCCTGGGCCCGGGTGGCGCGTACCGCCGCCCCCTTGCTGGCGTTGAGGATGCGGAACTGGATGCCGGCGCGGTCGATGGCGCACGCCATGAGTCCGCCCAGGGCGTCGATCTCCTTGACCAGATGCCCCTTGCCTATGCCGCCGATGGCGGGATTGCAGCTCATCTGACCGAGGGTTTCGATGTTCTGCGTCAGCAACAGGGTGCTCGCGCCCGCGCGCGCCGCCGCCAGGGCCGCCTCGGTGCCCGCATGGCCGCCGCCGACCACGATCACGTCGAATTCACTGGGGTACTGCATGCTGGAAAACTCTGGATGGCGCTGGCTGAAACTGGGCGAAATCATACCATACCGGCCGCCCGGAACCGGCGCCGGGGGGCGGAAAACCCTCAACTGCGATACAAGGGCTCCAGATCCGGCGCCTTCTGAGTCTGCGCGTCTCCCCGCTGTGGCTCAGCGATCAACTTGCCGAGGGTCTCGCCATTCCAGCTGCTGCCGGAACGGCTGTACAGCGCCCGCTCCAGTTCAGCGATTGCTTGAGCCAGCTCGCCGCCGGTGTGCCGCGCCAATGCGGCCAGGGAGCTTGGCGCATCCTTCGGCCAACGCGCCGCCGCCCAGACCAGCAGGGCATCGCGCGCACGCGTCGGATCTCCCGTCCCACAGGCCTCTTTCGCCGCACGCGTGGCGGCCCGAAGCCCCGGAAGCTCCGCCTGCTCGCCGTCCTGCGCGGGCGAAGCCGGGGAATGGCGAGCACGCAGCCAGAACAGGGCCGTAAGCAACCAGCCGATAGCAGCCACCAGGGTGCTCCAGAACCAGGGGTCGGCTGTGAGCTGGGCAGCAGGAACCGCCGGGTTCGCCGCGTCCGGCTTCCGGGAAACCGCGGGAAAAGCCTCCGCGGGCGCAGGCTCTGCGGCCGGCGGCGCGGTGGGTGCGGGTTCGCCGGCGGCGCCGGTGACGGTCAGGGTTTGTTCCGGCAGCCTGGCCACCTCCATGCGGTCGCTCCGGGTGTTCCACCAGGGAATCTCGATGGCGGGCAGCGCGATCCTGCCGGCCCTCCCCGGCAATAGGGCGGTTTTTTCCTGACGGCTGCTGATGATCCCATCCGGACGCTTTTCCTCGTTCATGGCGGGCTGATCGGGATAGAGCTTGGCCTGGTCGCCGATGGCGCGCTCCAGATTGGGGGCCAGTTCGGGCAGGACGCCTACCGTCGCGCCCTTGGCGCGCAAGGCCAGGGTGCGGGTGATGGGCTCGCCCGCCTCCGTCCGCGGCGGTGTCTGAGACCAGGCCTCCGTCAGTTCCAGCGATTCCGCCGGCAACCAGTGCTGCCCGGTGAACCCGGCGGGAATGGGCCGCACGTTCAGTTCCACGGCCTTGGACTGGGCGCGTGCCACCCGCGATCCCATCCCGAAGAAACTGTTGAAGCGGGAGCGTCCGCCCGATGGAATCTGCGCCTCCAGGGTCAAGGGCTCGATGCGCAGCGGGCCGCTTTTCTGCGGGAAGATGGCGTACTGCCGCTCTATCACGGCGTATTGCTGACCGCCGCGCTCGGCCTGGTAGCCGCGGTCCTCGCCCAGACGTTCCACCAGGGCGTCGTGCACCACCGGCTCGCTCAGTTCCGCGCCATTGAAATTGACCCGGCGCAGCACCCGCACGGTGTAGCGCACCTGGGCCTGCACATAGGGGTTGCGCGGCTCGGCCTGCACCTCCAGCAGCACTTCACCCGGCGCCGTGCTTCCGCTTCCGGCTGCGGTTTCCTCTGATCCGGCTTGCACGGTGATGACCGTCTGCTCGCTGTGGTCGCTGCCGAAAGCGATGGGCGGAAGGGTGAACGTGCCCGCCTGCTTGGGCATCAGGGTCAAGGTCCACTCGGTGGTGCGGCTGAAATGCCCGTTGTCGATGGACATCTGGCTGCTCTGCCCCTGGCTCAGAATCTTGAAGTCCTTCTCCAGGGGCGAGAAATCCGGGTCGTCGTCGGGCTTCTCCGTGGCGGTGAACACCAGATTGAAGGACTCGTTCAGGGAGACCGGATTGCGGTCCGGGGCCACACGGATACTGGCCGCCTGGGCCGCCGAACCGAACAGCGCGAACAGACAGATCAGCGCGACGGCGCGCCAGGTCCATCCATCGTGGAGGAGTTGAATCCAACCTCGGGAGAAGGTGTGCATCATGGTTGTCGGCCCCTGCCTTGGCCTTGCCGCTGCTGATACTGGTAATAGAACTTGCGCTTCAACAGGCCGCCCGGGTCATCGGGAATGCGCCGCAGCCACTGTTCGCTGGCCTGCTGCTCCTCATTGGGACGCGAGTTGGACTCGCCTCGGCTTTCAGGCTCCTGGAGTTCGGCCTTGTCCTGCTCCTTCCCCTGGCCGGTCTGGGGCTGGTCGGATTCCCGCTCCTTATTGCCTTGTTCCGGCTGCTGCCCCTGCTGCCCCTGCTGTCCCTCGTTTTCCTTGCCATTCTGTTCCTGGGACGGGTCCGGCTGCTTCTGATCCTTGCCCTCGTCGCCGGACTGGGACTCTTCGGAGGAATCCTGCTGCGAATGCTGATCCTTCTGGTCCTTGCCGTCCTGCTTTTCGTCGGACTTATCCTTGCCCTGCCCTTTCTGGTCCTGCTGTTGCTGCTTCTTCTGCTCCTGCAAGGCCTTTTCCACCAGTTCCTTGTTATAGCGGGCGTCCTCGTCGCCGGGATTCTGCGCCAGGGCCCGGTCATAGGCCTGGATGGCCTCCGGGTAGCGCCCCTGGCGAGCCAGGGCATTGCCCAGGTTGTACTGCGCTAGAGCGCCCGACTGCCCATCCAGGGTGGCGACCGACTCCTTGAACTGGCCGGCCTTGTACTGGGCGGCGGCCTTCCAGTCAGGGCGCTGAAAGGTCTCCGCCGCCTTGGCGGCGTCCCCCGCCTCAAAGTTCTGCCGCGCCTGCTGGTCCGGCGTGCGCCACAGGTCCTGCCATTCCAAGGCATGCGCCGGGTCCGGCATCGGCAGCAGGCACAGCAGCAGGGCCAGATAGCCGCGCCGGAAGGCCAGGGCCGCCAGCGGCAGCAGCGGCAGCAGCAGCCAGGGGCCGCGCTCTTCCCACAGATCCATTTTGGTCTGGCCTTCCGCGCCTTCTGCCCCTCTCCCGCTGCGAGACATGAAGGCCAGCAATTGGGCGATATCCGAGTTTTCCGCCGTCATGGTCTCGTAGAACCCGCGTCCGCTCCGGGCCAGCTGCTGCAGCGCGGGAGCGGCCAGCTTGGATACGATGATATTGCCCTGGGTGTCTTCCAGGAACCCGCCCTGGGGCAGTGGGACGGGCGCGCCTTCCAGCCCTCCCGCGCCCAGCACCGACACGCGGTAGCCCTCTCCGGCCAGGCGTTCCGCCGCGGGCTCGGCCCGGGTCAGATTGACCCCGCTGGTGATCAGCAACACATCCCCGTGGGTCAGGCCGGATTGCTTGAGCAGCCGTTCGGCGAGATCCAGGGCCAGGTCGGCGCGGCTGCCCTGCGCCGGCATCAAGGCCGAACTCAAGGCGGACAACTGCGCCTTGATGGTGTGGGCATCGTCCGTGAGCGGGGTGACCGTAAAGGCGCCCCCCGAGTAAACCAGCAGGGCGAACAGCCCGTCCTTGCGCTGCGCCAGGATGTCGGCCACCTTGAAGCGCGCGCGCTCCAGGCGGCTGGGCTTGATGTCCGCCGCATCCATGGTGCGGGACAGGTCCAGGGCGATGACCAGGGCCGCATCGTCGCGGAAGACGGGTGCCGGCAATCGCTCCCATACCGGCCCGGCCAGGGCAACGATGCCCAGCAAGCCGCCCAGTGCGTAGACCACAGGGACGAATCGACCGCGCCTGCCGACCCGATGATGCACCAGGATATGGGGCAGCAGCGCTGGCTCGATCAGGTTTTCCCAGGCGCCGGCCCGCCCGCCGCGCCGCAGCATCCGCCAGCACAGCAAGGCATGGGGCAGCAAGGCCAGCAGCCACAAAGGCCTGAGAAAATGGAATTCGCTCACGCCCGCTCCGCCCCGCGGACTCGCGCCAGGCTGAGGGCCGCGGCCAGCATCAGCGCGCACCCCAGGGGCCAGGGAAACAATTCGATGTGCGGGCGGAAATAGCGCCGGTCGCGCTCCACCGGCTCCAGGGTGTCCAGCAGGTTGTAGATCTCCGCCAGTTCGGCGGTGTCGCGGGCACGGAAATAACGCCCGCCGGTCTTGCTCGCCAGCGCTGTCATGGTGTCCTCGTCCAGGTCCTCGGATGGGTTGACCTTGCGCGTGCCGAAAAAGTCCCGCACCACCATCTCGTCCGCCCCCACCCCGATGGTGTAGATCTTCAGACCCTCCTTGGCCGCCAGATCCGCCGCCTGCAGCGGAGAAACGGCCCCGGCGGTATTGGCGCCGTCGCTGAGCAGGATCAACACCCGCTGCTTGTCCGGATTGTCCTTCAGGCGCTTGATGGCCAGACCGATGGCATCGCCGATGGCGGTCTTTTCTCCGGCCAGGCCGATGGCGGATTCGTCCAAAAGGGTGTGCACCGTCTTGCGGTCGAAGGTGAGCGGTGCCTGCAGATAGGCCTTGTCCCCGAACAGGATCAGCCCGATACGGTCGCCCACCCGGCGCTCGATGAATTGCCCGGCCACCGCCTTGGTGGCGGTGAGCCGGTCCACCTGGCGGCCCTGCAGCAAGAAGTCCGTGATTTCCATGCTGCCGGATAGATCCACCGCCAGCATCAGGTCGCGGCCGCTCACGGTCTGCTCGATGGGCTCCCCCAGCCACTGCGGGCGAGCGCTGGCGGCGACGAGCAGCAGCCAAGCCAGGGCCGCCGCCCACAGCACGTGCCTGCGGTCGACGCGCAGCGTCTGCGCGGTGCGGGGAAGCCGGTCCAGTTCGTCCAGAAACGGCGCACGCAGGGCGGAACTCATCCCCAGATCGGCAGGCGGCAACAGACGCCGCGCCAGCCAGGGCAGCGGCAACAGCAGGAACAGCCAGGGCCAGGCGAACTGGATCATGCTTTTCCCAGGGTGACTACCGGCAAGCGCCTTGCCCATGTGCGGCACACATCCAGCAAGGCGTTCAGGTCGCCTTCGCAGTGCGGGCGGTAGGGCGCGTCCAGCAACAAACGGCCCGGGCCTTCGCTGAAAGGCCGCTCTGGCAGGGACTGATCGAGAAAGCGCAGCCATTCCTCGCCCGTGAGTCCAGCCACATCCTCCCGCGGGTAGGCGCTCAGGCAAGCCCGGCGCAATACAAGGGCCAGTTCCCGCACCTGTTCGACAGGCGCTTGCTGGCGGGCGGCGATGGCGTCGAGTTGGCGCAGGGTCGCCTTGACCACGGTTACCCGCCGAAGCCGCCGCCAGAGCCACCAGCCGAGCAGGAGCAGTGCCAGAATGCCCACAGCCAGGGCATACCAGCCAGGCGCCAGCGGCCACCAGCCCACGGCGGGCGGCAGATGAATATCGCGCAGCGGCAGTTCCGGATTCATGCCGTGTGGACAGTTGGCGGGGGGCTGCCCCGCAGGATGGATACGGGATCGGCCGCCGTGTCGCAGTTCAGGAAGCGGATCTGGTGCTGGCGCGCCAGGGTCTGCACCCGTTCCAGCCGCGCCTCGAAGGCCTGCGCATGGGCGGCCGCCGCGGCGGGCGTCGCGTCCAGGAACAGCTCGCGCTCACCGTAGGCGAAGCGCAATCGCCCTGTGTCCGGCAGTTGGCGCTCCAGGCGATCGCTGACAAAACCCAGCGCCAGATCGCAGTGGCGGCTGAGGCGGATCAGGCTGGCTTCCCCACTGGGGGAGAGCTGTCGGAAGTCGCTGAATACGAACACCAGGCTGCCGGGGCGGGCATGCCGGAACAAGCGCGCCATGGCATCGTCCAGGGTGTGCGGCGCATGCGCGGACGCGCCATCCGCCGGATCCAGCGCGGCCAGCATCTGCAGCAAGCGCAGGACGGTGCGCCTGCCATGTTCGGGCTTGATTTCGCGGCTGCCGTCCTCGGCGAAGACCTGACCGCCGACGCGGTCGCCGTGCTGCACGGTGCTCCAGGCCACCAGCGCCGCCATGCGCGCCGCCAGCACCGACTTGAAACTGCCGCGAGTGGCGAAGAACATGCTGGCGCGCGCGTCCACCGAGATGAACACCGGTCGTTCGCGCTCCTCGCGGAACAGCTTGGTGTGGGTCTTGCCCGTGCGGGCGGTCACGCGCCAGTCCATGTTGCGGATATCGTCGCCCGGCGTGTACGGCCGGGTCTCATCGAACTCCATGCCACGCCCCTTGAAGCTGGACAGATAATTACCGCCCTGCGATGAACGCACGCCCCGATGCCGGAAATGCAGGCCGGCGGCCGATTGGCTCAGGTTGATCAAGGACGCCAGCGATACGCGCGCAACCTCATCTGCCGGCTGGGCTGCCGGCGCCTGGCCTAGGGCGGGAATTGCGGACATGGGGATCGGGCTAAGAATGTTCAGACATGAAATGTTCCAGCACATTATCCAGGAAATTCCAGCCCTTGTCTGTGCAGCGGATGTGGCCGTCCGCCGCATGCAGCAATCCGGCCTCGCCGCATGCCTGGATGCCTGGGTCCAGCACATCGGCAGCCAGCCCGGTGCTCAAGGAAAAATCTGCCAAACGGAACCCTTCCCTTAAGCGCAGATGGTTCATGAGAAACTCCAAAGGCAGTTCGCCGGGAGCGATCACCATGTGTTCACCTATACACTCAGGTGTGCCCGCGGTTTCCAGATAGCGTTTGGGATGCCTCTGCTTCCAGCGGCGGGCGATAGTGCCGCGTTCGGCATCCGTGATCTTGCCGTGGGCCCCGGCGCCTATGCCCAGGTAATCGCCAAAGCGCCAGTAGTTGAGGTTGTGCCGGCACCTTCGGCCATCTAGCGCGTAGGCGGAAACCTCGTACTGCGCATAGCCATGCTCGGCGAGCATGGCTTGGCAAGCCCGCTGCGCTTCCCAGATGACCTCATCTTCTGGCAGTGCTGGCGGGTGCCGGTGGAACCAAGTATTCGGCTCCAGGGTCAGTTGGTAGAACGAGATGTGGCTTGGGCTCAGGCCTATGGCCGTTTGCACATCCGCCAAGGCTTCGGCGACGCCCTGCCCGGGCAAGCCGAACATCAGGTCCAGGTTGAAGTTATCGAAACCCGCGCTCCTCGCCGCCTGCGCGGCCCGCACAGCGGCGGCGGCATCGTGGATGCGCCCCAACCGAGCAAGATGCGCATCATTGAAGCTCTGGATGCCGATGGAGAGCCGGTTTACGCCGGCCCGACGGAACCCTATGAAACGGCTTTCGTCCACCGTGCCCGGATTGGCTTCCAAAGTGATCTCAACGTCGTCGGCGATGTCGATTCGCTCGGCAATGCCTTCCAGCAAGCGCGCGATGGCCTCGGCGCTGAACAGGCTGGGCGTGCCGCCGCCTATAAAGAGCGTGCTGAGGCTGCGCCCCACCGCCAGGGGAAGGTCTTGCTCCAGATCCGCAAGCAACGCGGCCACATAGGCTTCCTCGGGCAGGGCACCATCGCCTGCGTGGGAGTTGAAATCGCAGTAGGGGCACTTGCGCACGCACCAGGGGATATGAATGTAGAGGGCAAGTGGCGGATTTCGAAGCATGCAGGTGGGGCCGGTGGAAACGATGACGGTCGTATCGCGAACTATCCGCGCCATTCTACAGGCACACGGCCCTGCCCGGAGCGACTCGCGCTAAACTTGGCTTAGGCGGCAGCGGCACCTGGCCGCCATCTAAAAAGTCCCCGGCCCCCGTTCATGGCGCCGGTTTACGCGGTAGAATCCTGCGGGAGAAACCACCTGGAGCAGACTATGACTCTCACCGAGGCAGAACAGGAATTCGTGTTGGGCATCCTGGAACGGCACAGCTTTCAGGAAACACGCCTCTTGCAAATACTCCGGGACATTCAGGCGCACTTCCGCCACGTTCCTCCCGCCGTGCGGGGTCTCATCGCCGATAGACTGGAAGTGCCCATCTCGCGCGTGCTGGCGGTCACCGAATTCTACAGTTTCCTCTCCACCGAGCCTCAGGGCCGTTACCACGTCCTGATCAGTGATTCGATCAGCGATCACATGCTGGGCAGTCGGGAACTCATGCAGCAGTTGTGCGAGCGGCTGGGCATCAAGCCCGGGCAGACCCGGTCCGACGGCAAGGTGAGCGTGGACTTCACGTCCTGCTCCGGCCTTTGCGACCAGGGGCCGGCCGGTCTGGTCAACGGCATGGCGATCAGCCGACTGGACAGCGCCCGCATCGCGAAGATTGCCGCCCTGATCGAGCAGGAAGCGCCGCTTGAGATTTGGCCGCGAGAGTTTTTCCAGGTCAAAGACAATGTGCGCCGCCCCGGACTACTGCTTAAGGAGCCTGTGGCGCCTGGATCAGCCCTGAAGTGGTCCATGATGCGGGGTATCGAGTCCACCTTTGCGGAAATCGAAAAATCAGGCTTGCGCGGACGCGGCGGCGCCGGATTCCAGACCGCCTGGAAATGGAAGTTCTGTTTCGAAGGCCCGGAAGAACTGGCGGAGTGCCCGGTGGACAAGCGCAAGGAACTGGAGCGCTTCGTAGTGTGCAATGCCGACGAAGGCGAGCCCGGCACCTTCAAGGATCGGGTGCTGCTGCAAAGCCATGCGCATCAGGTGTTCGAAGGCATGACCTTATGCGCCGCCATCATCGGCGCGCGCCAGGGCTTCCTGTATCTGCGCGGGGAATACCTCTATCTCGTGCCGCATCTGCAAAAGGTACTCGCGGAGCGGCGCCGTCTAAATCTGCTGGGCAAGGGCATCCTGGGCCAGAGCGGTTTTGACTTCGACATCGACATTCACCTGGGCGCGGGCGCCTATATCTGTGGCGAGGAGTCCGCGCTGATCGAATCCCTCGAGGGCAAGCGGGGCGTGCCCCGCAATCGCCCGCCTTACCCCGTGACTCACGGCTATCTGGGTAAGCCCACGGTCGTCAACAATGTCGAAACCTATGCCGCTGCCGCCGCCATTGCGCTGCGTGGAGGCGCCTGGTTCGCAAGCCACGGCACCGCCAAGTCCGCCGGCAGCAAGATCCTGAGCATCTGCGGCGACTGTGCCCGACCCGGCATTTACGAGTACGACTTCGGCGTCACCATCGCCGAGATCCTGCGCGATTGTGGCGCCAGCGATACCTTGGGCGTACAGGTCGGCGGCCCTTCGGGCACCTTCATTTCCGCGCGGGAGTTCGACCGCAAGCTGGCCTTTGAAGATCTCGCCACCGGCGGCTCGTTCATGATCTTCAACCAGAGCCGCGACGTGCTGGAAGTGGTGCGTAACTTCGCCCATTTCTTCGCCCACGAGAGCTGTGGCTTTTGCACGCCCTGCCGCGTAGGCACCAGCCTGCTGCGCAAGGAAGTGGACAAGATTTGCGGCGGCCATGGCACCGCGGGCGATCTGGTGGAACTGACGCGCCTGAGCAACTTGGTGAAAAGCGCCAGCCACTGCGGACTGGGGCAAACGGCCGCGAACCCTATCCTTTCCACGCTGGAGCGCTTCCCTGAACTCTACGAACAGCGGCTCAAGGAAATCAGTTTCGAACCCGGCTTCGATCTGGATGGCGAACTTGAGATTTCACGGCGGATGACGGGGCGCGACGACGCCTTCGCGCATCTGGAGCAGGAGGGCGTATGAGTGGCATGAAGATCGAAATAGACGGCAAGGCGGTTCCCTTCGAAGAAGGTGACACCATCATGGAGGCGGCGACCCGGGCCGGCGTCTACATTCCGCACTTGTGCCACAACCCGGAATTCACCCCGCATGGCAGTTGCAAGCTGTGCACGGTGAAGGTCAACGGCCGCAATTGCTCGGCCTGCACCTTCCCCGCGACGGACGGCCAGCAAGTGCTGAACGACACCAAGGAACTGAACGACACCCGCAGGACCATCACCCAGATGCTCTTCGTTGAAGGCAATCATTTCTGCCCTTCCTGCGAGAAGAGCGGCAATTGCCAACTCCAGGCGGTGGGCTATTTCCTGAATATGCTGGACGGCCATTTCCCGCACTTTTATCCCCAAAGGTGCGTGGACGCCTCCCACCCGGACATCTTGCTGGACCGTGACCGCTGCATCCTCTGCGAACTCTGCGTCCGGGCCAGCCGCGACGTGGACGGCAAGAACGTGTTCGGCCTATCGGGGCGTGGCATCGCCAGCCATCTGGTGGTGAATTCCGATTCGGGCCTGCTGAAAGACACGGCAATGGCCGCGACCGACAAGGCCGCGCAGGTATGCCCGGTGGGAGCCATCATCGTCAAACGGCACGGTTTTGAAGTGCCCATCGGCAAGCGCATCTTCGACGGACAGGAAATCAGCGACTGGAGTCTTGAGCGGGAAGCCAGCGAGGCGGGAGAGTAAAATGGCGGATAAACTGAAAGTGGCGACCACCTCCCTGGCCGGGTGCTTCGGATGCCATATGTCGTTCCTGGACATCGACGAGCGACTGCTGGAACTGGCGGAAGTGGCCGATTTCGACCGTTCGCCCATCACCGACATCAAGCACTGCAGCGAGCAGGTGGATATCGGACTGATCGAGGGCGGACTCTGTAATGCAGAGAATGTGCACACCCTTCGGGAGTTCCGCAAGCACTGCAAGATCCTCGTAGCGGTCGGGGCTTGCGCCATCAATGGCGGCATACCGGCGATGCGCAACCACATCCCACTGGAGGAATGTTTGCAGGAGGCTTATCTGGACGGTGTCGGCGTAGACAATCCGCAGATCCCCAACGATCCCGAGTTGCCGCTACTCCTGAACAAGGTTCACCCGGTGCACGAGGTCGTGAAAGTGGATTACTTTCTGCCCGGCTGCCCACCATCGGCTGACACCTTCTGGAAATTCCTGACCGATCTTGCATCGGGAAGGGAGCCTTCGTTGCCCTATGCGTTAGTGCATTACGATTGAGTTTGGCGGGTCAACCCGGCCTCTCGGGTGGCATCAGGATTTTGCGGTGGACTTCACTCAATGCGTGGAGGCAACTCGTGTAGCCTTGCACGTAGAACCCCGAATCTCGGCTGGAAATGCTGACCCTTGATGCCAGGAGATATGCCATGGCTGCCCTAGAATCCAATGTCGTCGCTTTTGACGCGATGCACAACAAACATAAGGATGTGCATCGGCGCAACGACCAAACACGCCTGATTGCGGAATGCCGCACCATCCTGACGGATCAGTCCCACGAGCTGATGCAGGCCTTCTTCGCCAAAGTGGACGACGAGTTGTTCAAGATGTCCGACAAGGCGGAGAACAGCGCCACTCAGTCGCTCTATTTCGAGGCCATGCGCTATATCAGGCGAGAAAGGGATAACCTCACCACGCGTTATATCGAGGAACTTTCGCAGCGTTATGACGAATTCTGGCGCTCCAAGCCGGTTAAAGCGGTCTCGCCCAAGGATGGAGCCGGCCTGCTCGGGGGCGAAGACGACTTTGCCCTAGTAGACGATGAGATCCTGGAAGAAAATCTGGCGATCACATCCATGATCGAAAAGGGCAACACCCTCTTTCATCGCGAGTTGTTTGCCCTGGGCAAGCGTTTCGGCAGCTTTCTTGGCAGGGACGAAGTGGCAGCCGAGTTGAACCCGGTTTCACCAACTGTCCTGTGCCGTGGCTTTGAGTCCGTCATGAAGCCACAGCTTCTGGAGCTTAAAGTTAAGCTGCTGATCTACAAACTTTTTGAGCATCAGGTGCTGAATGCCTTCGGCAATGCCTATCAGGACATGAACGCCTACCTGGCCAATGAAGGTGTGCTCCCTTCCATTGCCAAGAACTTCAAACGCCAGGGCGGCCTTGTCTCGCCCGCAACCCGGAACGAGTTGGATCAGGCAGCGCAAAAGATTGGCCGCGCGCTGGAGGAGAACGACCCCAGCGACGCAGCGGTCTATATCGAAGCGTTTCACGCCATGCAATCGCTGTTGGACGGATGGAGGCAACAACTGGGCTTACCGGCTCAGGCGGCGGGACTGCTGCCCGGCGAAACCGCCTGTGAAGCGGGTGAGGTGCTCAACGCCCTGAGCCTGCTTCAGCAACCCTCGCTGCTGCCCAACGTGGGCGGTGAAGGCATCACCGGGGAAGGGCTCAAGCTGTATGTGGCAAACCAGCTGGGCAGGATTGCACCGGATAGCTCGAACCGGCCTTTGGGGAGGCTGGAAGAAGACATCATTGACATGGTGGCGATGATCTTCGATTTCATTTTGGAGGACCGGAACCTTCCTGACCCGGTGAAGGCGCTAATCGCGCGACTGCAAATTCCCTTGGTTAAGGTGGCGATTCTGGACAAGTCCTTCTTCGCCAAGAAGAATCATCCGGCGCGCATACTGCTGAATTGCCTTTCCCAAGCCGGGATCGCCCTCGATGTTGCGGACAGCGAGAACCCTGTCTTTCTCAAGATTGAACAGGTCGTCGGTCGGGTACTAGGGGAATTCGACCAGAACGTAGACCTGTTTGCGGAGTTGCTGGAGGAGTTCACCGAGTTCGTAGGCAAGGAATCCCAGCGAAGTTCTGTGCTGGAGGAAAGGACGCGGCAGTCGACTCAAAGCAAGGAGCAATTGCGCCTGGCCAAACGCATGGTCGCCTATGAAATCGAATCCAGGCTGCGCCAACGCGAGGTTGCGCAACCGGTAAAGGCCTTTCTCCTCAACGCATGGAACGATGTCCTCGTCCTGGCTTACCTGCGCAAAGACAAGGGTGGTGAAGATTGGGAACATGGCCTGGCGGTCATGGACAAGCTGTTATGGAGCGTGACGCCTCCGGTCGATGACAAAGGCCGTCGTGAACTGCTGGCAGCCATTCCGGGTCTGGTCAAATCACTGACCGCAGGTCTAGATGGTATCTCGTTCGACTCGTTGCGTGGCAGAGCTCTGATCCAGGATTTGGAAGAAGTCCATCGAGAGGCTCTGCGTGCCGCGCCCCAGCCGCTAACGAAACCGAGGAAGGAAACGGACAGTGGGCTGGAAATCACGATCCGCGACCCGGAACTTGCCGAGGCTATCCGTGAAATCCGCGCCAATCTGCCAGACATCGACAACCTTGATGCATTAGAGATCGGCGGCAACCACCCAAACTCGGAAGAGATCGTGCTGGAGAGCCTGCGCGATTTCAGCGTCGGCAACGACGAGTTCGACTGCAAGGCCCGGTCGCTCAACATCGGCGAGTGGGTGGAGTTTGTGGACGAAAGCTCGAACAAGAGTTCGCGCGCTAAGCTTTCCTGGAAAAGCCAGGTGACTTCGCTCTATGTGTTCGTCAACCGGAAGGGCGTAAAGGTCGCCGAAATGAGCTTGGGCGAACTGGCGAGGCGCTTCCGGATCGGCGCCGCCCGCGTGGTCGAGGGAGCGACGGTTCCTTTGATGGACCGTGCCTTGTCCGCGTTGATGAACACTTTGAAGAACCCTGTGAAGAAGGCGGAACCGCAGGTTTGATCAACTGCACCGCCCCCCCTCCTTACCGTGGGAAGGAGGGGTTTTTTGTTACCTTCAGTTCCAAAGCACATCAATGCCAATCAAAGTACGCTACTTTGCAAGTCTGCAGGATGCCATGGGCAAACATGAGGAAATCCTGAACCTGGATGAGGGAGCAAGCACCACGGTCTCCGCCGTCTGGGCGCGAGTCCGCGGCGAAGATGTACCCCTCGCGCGCCTGTTGTGTGCGGTCAACATGGAATATGCGAGCCCGGACGCGCCGGTGCGCGACGGGGACGAGGTTGCGTTCTTCCCCCCTGTGACGGGAGGTTAGGATGCTGGTCAGCCTGCGCGCGGCGCCATTCGACGCCTACCATGAACTCGAGCGCTACCAGTCCGGGAGGCTCCCTGGGAATTTCCAGTTCGGCGCAACCGCGAGTTTCGTAGGTACCATGCGTGATTTCAATGACGGCACGGCTGTCGCCAACATGACCCTCGAATACTACCCCGGGATGACGGAAAAGTGCCTGGAGCGTATCGTCGAAAGCGAATTGGCCAAATGGCCTGATATGGATTGTCTGCTGGTTCACCGCGTCGGCGACATTTCCCCGGGAGAATCGATTGTCCTGGTGGCGGTATGGTCCTCCCACCGTGGACCGGCGTTTGACGCCTGTCGCAAGATCATGGAGGAACTGAAAGCACGGGCCCCGTTCTGGAAACGAGAAACCTTGCCCACCGGTGAGCAGCGCTGGGTCGAGAAGAATACCGACGGCTACGTTGGCTCATCCCGCTGATTCGAGACGGGAAGTTGCGTCAGGAACTTATCCTTACCTGATAGTCGCCCCCGATCGCCAGATACTCCGCCTCACCGCGCAATGGGTGACAGACCAGCAGCTCATTGAAAAATAGAATCTTGACCAGCGGCACTCGCGTTTCGATGATGTAGGAACCGAACTGCCCCGCCATCTCGCGGCTGTCGGTAAACGAAACGACATTATTCAGCCGCGCCACACCTTGCCTAATGCCTGAATTCCCCAATCTCAGCTCATCGAGCCGGTCGACGCCACGAAACAAACGCAGGTGCCGACTTCCAGGCGCGACAAAGCGTTCTAGCGCAAATTGGCAGAACTCAAAGAGCAGGTCCAATTGCAGGAAGATGCAGTTGTTGTGATAGCGACTGGTCATCTTCTCCTCCAAGTATTCCATCCATGCCGGAGTGAGCAAACCTTCCAGCGGTGACTTGTGGTAGGTTGGAAAAATGCCAAAACGACTTTCGACCCAACCCTTGAGAACCGCACCCTGTGGGTGATTGGAATCAAAGCCCCAATCCTGGAGCAAACGGAGGTAACTACTGCGGAAGCGGCGACGCCCCGAAGCATCGGTACCTTGTCGCTGTTCTTCCTCGAACCCGAACAGCAGGCTCATGTAATCCTGAAAGACAACCCCAGCCCGACTTAGACTTGGAACCTTGGCCAACATGGAAAAAAAACTGCTGTTGGCCTCACGAGTGCCGTGGATGTGCAGTGGCACCGGATTTTCGTTGAATTCAACGCTGGCAAGGAGGCTGGTTGGAATTCCCAGCATATTGATGGAATGCCCGATGCATCGTCCCGCTTGCGTCACGGTGTTGCGCCAAAATCTGCAAGGGTGCCGGTCAGGTCCCGCCCTCCGGCAAGTCGCCTGAAAACATCTTCAGCAAAACTGCCTCGTCGATCACTTCGACACCCAGTTCCCGAGCCTTGTCGAGTTTGGAACCAGGCTCGGCGCCAGCCACGACAAAATCGGTCTTCTTGGAGACACTGCCCGTGACTTTCGCGCCCAGGGCCTGCAGCCTTGACTTGGCCTCGTCGCGGGTAAGCTCTGCTAGGGTACCGGTCAAAACGAACACCTTGCCTAGCAACACCTGTGACTCGAGTTTCGGCGGCTCGCACTCTTCCCAGGCGATGCCGGCGTCAAGGAGTTTGCGTATTACCTCGAGATTGTGTGACTGGCGGAAGAAGGTGGCGATGTGGCGGGCCATGGTTGGCCCGACATCGGGAATGGCCTGCAGCCGCTCTTCATCCGCCGCCTTGAGAGCATCCAGGCTTCCCAAGTGGGTGGCCAGGTTGGCCGCCGTTACCTCGCCAACTTCGCGTATCCCCAACGCGTATAGAAAACGCGGCAAGCTCGTACGCTTGCTCTTTTCCAAAGCGGCAATGAGATTTTCCGCAGACTTCTGCCCCATGCGGTCAAGGCCGGCCAACTGCTCCGCCGTTAGCGCAAACAAGTCGGCGACGTCGCTGACAAGGTGCTTTTCCAACAACTGATCCACCAGCTTGTCGCCCAAGCCCTCGATATCCAGCGCGCGGCGCGAGGCGAAATGCTTGATGGCCTCCTTGTGCTGCGCGGGACAGAACAAGCCACCACTGCAGCGGACGATGGTCTCCTCGGGCAGGCATTCGACCTCCGAGCCGCAAACGGGACAGTGGCCCGGCATGACGAACTCCTCGGCGTCAGCCGGCCGCTTCTCGGGGATGCTCTTGACGATTTCGGGAATCACATCGCCAGCCCGGCGCACGACCACGGCATCGCCCACCCGGATATCCTTGCGTTTGACCTCGTCGGCATTGTGCAAGGTGGCATTCGTGACCGTGACGCCGCCGACGAAGACAGGCTGCAGCCGCGCCACCGGCGTCAAGGCGCCGGTCCGCCCGACCTGCACTTCGATGGCGAGAACGGTTGTGGTCATCTCTTCCGCCGGGAACTTGTGCGCGATCGCCCAACGCGGCGCGCGGGCCACGAAGCCCAACTCCTCCTGCCAGTCGAAGCGGCTCAGCTTGTAGACCACGCCATCGATCTCGTAGGGCAGTTGATGTCGCCTGGCCAGCAATTCCCGGTAGTAGGTGAGGCAGCCTTCCGCCCCCTTGACCACCCGCAATTCCGGAGAGACGGGAAGCCCCCATTCACCGAAACGGGCAATGATGTCCTGCTGGCTGGCTGGCAAGGCAGACTTGGGAAACACGCCGTAGCCATAGCACAGGAACGCCAGCGGACGAGCAGCCGAGATCCTTGGGTCAAGCTGCCGGAGACTGCCCGCGGCGGCATTGCGCGGATTGACGAAGACCTTCTCGCCCGCCTCCAGGGCACGGCGGTTCATGGCCTGGAAACCCTCCTTGGGCATAAAAACCTCGCCACGCACTTCAAAGCGCCCAGGGTAGCCACTGCCCTTGAGCTTCAGGGGAATATCGCGCACGGTGCGAACGGTATGGGTCACATCCTCACCTGCATGGCCGTCGCCACGGGTGGCGCCGCGCACCAGCAGACCGTCTTCATAAAGAAGGCTGACGGCGAGACCGTCCAGTTTGGGTTCGGCCACATACTCCACCGACTCGCGTTCCAGTTTCTCGCGAATTCGGCGGTCGAAAGCCTGCACGTCTTCATCGTCGAAGGCGTTGTCCAGGGACAGCATCGGTACTTCGTGTCGCACCGCCGCGAAGGCGGATATCGGCGCCGCGCCGACCCGCTGGCTCGGTGAGTCCGGCGTCAGGAGTTCGGGATATTGCTGCTCCAGTTCCCGCAACTCGCGCTGCAGCGCGTCGTATTCGGCGTCGCTAACGGCGGGCTCATCCAACTGGTAGTAGCGGCGATTGTGCTGCTCGATCTCCTGGCGTAGCTGGATCAGCCGCTCCTTGACCGCTTCGGGAACACTCATCGGCAATCAGTACGCGTCTTCGAGGCGCTCCCGCATCAGAGCAAGCTTGTCCTCAGTCAGAATCTCGCGGCGCTCATCCCATTCGACCCCATCGAGCTTGACCGCCAGTTCGTGGCAAGTGGCCACCAGGTCGTCGAACACCGAAAGTGGGTCCGCGACCTGGGAGGGCTGGAAAAACAGCACAACGCCAGGGCACTCAAACGTCTCCATGTTCTCGATGGGAAAGGTGCCCGGCTCCACCAGGCTGGCAACACTGAACAAGGGCTCGCGGTACTCGCGGTCGTAACGGTGGTAGATACCCATGTCGCCATAGATGAGATCCAGCTCCACCAAGGCGTCGCGCAGGTCTTCGCCATTGAAGAAAGCGGAATCCCCGGCTACCACGCTGAGTTGGATCAGGAATGGCGCGCCCAGTGGCGCGGCTTTCGCGCTCTCGCCGGCGCGGGCCATGGCCGGTTGGCTCCGATGCGGCTGAGCGGCCTCGCGCCCCAGGCTGTAATCCTCCTCGTCATTGACCTCAGGGATCACCAGGGGCGCCGGTTCGTCGTCGAGTTCGTTGCGGGTGTCGAACACCGGCTCGCGGGGGCTGAAGCTCTGGTCCATTTCGGCGGGGTTACCCTCGGCCTCGTAACCCAACTCGTCGAACTCGCCGCGCCGGTAGAAAAAGTCCAACAGCCTTTCCTTGTAGCGACCCCACACATAGACGCCCATGATCACCATCACGCCGAGGACGAGCAAAATCATGCGCACCGTTTCTCTATCCATTACCTTACCTCAGACTGCTGCGAGTTCGACCGCTTCATCGATGTCCACCGCGACGATGCGAGAGACACCCGGTTCTTTCATGGTGACCCCGGCCAAATGCTGGGCGATTTCCATGGTTGCCTTGTTATGCGAGATATACAGAAATTGTACCCTTTCGGACATTTCCTTGACCAACTGGCTGAACCGCCCAACGTTGGCATCGTCCAGCGGGGCGTCCACCTCGTCCAGCAGACAGAAGGGGGCGGGATTCAATTCAAAAATGGCAAACACCAGGGCCACGGCGGTCAGCGCCTTTTCCCCGCCTGAAAGCAAATGGATGGAGCTATTGCGCTTGCCCGGTGGCCGCGCCATGACCGTGACGCCCGTCTCCAGCAAATCCCGCTCGGTGAGTTCGAGGTAGGCCTGACCACCGCCGAACAGTTTTGGGAACATGCGCTGGATCCCGCCATTGACCCGCTCGAAGGTTTCCTTGAAGCGGGCCCGGCATTCGCGATCGATCTTTTCAATGGCCTGCTGCAAGGTGGTCTGAGACTCGGTCAGGTCGTGATGCTGCTGGTCGAGGAACTGCATGCGCTCGGACTGCTCTTCGAACTCCTGCATGGCGGTCAGGTTGATGGCGCCAAGCCGGGCGATCTCATCCCCCAATTCGGTGACGCGGCTTTGCCAGACTTTCTCGTCGGCGCCGTCCGGCAAGTCGGGAACGACATCCTGTGCCTCGATTCCCAACTCCTCGAACTGCTCCTGTATGGTCTGCCGGCGCAACTCCGCGGCCTGATAGTCCAGTTTGCCCTGCTCCAGGCGGCTCTTCACACCATTCAGTTCACGCTCGACGCGCATTCGCGACTCCACTATGCCGCGAACATGAGCATCAGCCTCGCCGCTGCGGTGGCGCAGCTCGGCAAGCTCGCGTTCCAGTTGCAAGCGGCGCTCCAGCAGTTCATCCAGAACGTGCTGTTCCACGTCCTTGGGATCGCCGGTTTCAGCCAAGCGTGCGCTGGCTTCCTGCAAGCGCAGGTGAAACTCATCGTGTTGCGTCTGAACACGCTCCAGATGCTTGACGGTGAGCTGGTCGGTCGACTTCAGCGTCTCGATGCGGCTCTTGAGGGCGTGGATGCCGTCCCTCGCGGATCTGAGCGCCGCTTCGGCATTACGCGACTCTTCTTCCAAGAGTACCTGTCGCTCTGCGAGACCTGATGCCTGAGCCTCAAGGTCTCGCGAGACGCTCTCCGCCCGCTCCAGCAGCGTCCGCGCTTCGGCGAGACCCTCCGCGCTCTGCAACAACTGATCTTCCAGATCTTCCATTTCGAATTCCAGCTGCTGCAGGCGCTTTCGCGCCTGTTCGGCGCGCGCGAGAGCCGCACTCAACTGCGATTTGATCTGGGTCACCTCGGCTGCCAGGCGATTGGCCTCGCGCTGCTTGTGCTCGCGCTCGAATTCGCCGCTGTGCAAGGCCTCCTCGGCACCGGCAAGGCCGGTTTCCAGGCTCTCGGTCTGTAGGGCCAGTGTTTGGCGCCTCTGACGCAGTTCGCGCAACTCCCGCTCACGCAGCAGCACGCCGGCTCCGCTGTCCTGGGGCTTCTTGATGACCATCCAGCCGGGTCCGAGGCGCGTGCCATCCGGGGTAACGACCGATTCATGGGACGCGAGCCCCTGCGCCAAAGTCCACGCGTCCGCGAGCCCTTCGGCCAGGTAGACGCCGCCAATCAAAGCTTCCAGGCTCCAACTGGATATTACGCATTCGCCCAAACGGGGAAGTCCGCCGGAATTCTCCCGGGCATCCGCGGGACTCATCTGCAACAGGCAGAAATTGTCCGGCGGCTGGTCCTCCGAGAGCCGAGGCAGGTAGACACCGGCATCCTCGACGCAGATGGCTTGCAGGTGATCACCGAGGACGGATTCTAGAGCCGCCTCCCAGCCGGGGCTCACCTCCAGACTCTCTGCCAGCCGGGGGGCTGCGACCAACCCCTGTGCCGCCAGCCAATCCACGAATCCCTCACGGTCCTTACCCATGGCATGCTGTTGCAACAACTCCAGCGAAGCGATGCGCCCGGTCATTTCATGCAGCTCGGCACGAGCCCCGTTGAGCTCCGTCTGCAGGGTGCGCACCCGGTCGCGTTCGCTTTGGATGGATTCCGAGAGCACATCCAAGCGGCTACGCAGATGCCCAAGTTCGTCCTCTGCACCGGTCAAGCTTTCGGTAAGACTTTCGACCTCTGAATCCATGAGCGCGTCCTGTAGTTCATCATGCTCGAACTGCAGGCGTTCCCGCCGCGCTTGCTGCTGACGCTGCTGATCCTCGATCTGACGGATGCGCGTGCGTTGCAAATCGATCTGCGCGCGTGTTTCGGCGAGTTCCGAGCGGTGCGCGTCCCAGGCTTCGCGCCAGGCGCTCAGCGCCTGCTCGGCGCCCTGCCTGCGGCTCTCGGCGGCGCTCACCTCCTGTGACCTGCCGTCCTGCTGCGACTGCAGTTCGGCCAGTTCCTCTCGCACGGCGGCGACCCGCTCGCGGTCACTCTCCAGTTCAACCAGGGAGCGCCCCTGGTCGGCACGGAGCCGATCAATCTCGCGCAGCAAATCCTCGCGGGTGCGGTGAGCATGCTTGATCGCCTGCTCCAGCCGGCTGATTTCGGCCCCCAGTTCATAAAACTCGCCCTGCTTGCCATGGGTGGCGCGCTGCAGCTCAGCCTGCTGTTCCTTGGCCGCCGACTCCATCTCGGCCAGGCCATTGCCCTCGCTGATCAGACGACGAAAGGCTTCGCCGCCCTCCTCGAGCACGGCGTGATGTTGCTGCAGCAAATCGTTGTATTTGCGCCAGCGTAGGCCCAGCAGTTGGGTACGATAGCTGCGTTCCTCGGCCTTGAGCGCTGTGTATTTCTCGGCCTTGCGGGCCTGCCGCTGCAAGCTCGCGATCTGCTTGGCCAGTTCGTCGCGCAGATCCTGCAGCCGTTCCAGGTTCTCACTGGTATGGCGCATGCGGATCTCCGTTTCGTGGCGACGCTCCTTGTATTTGGAGATGCCGGCCGCTTCTTCGATCACCTCGCGCAATTCGTCGGGCTTGGCTTCGATGAGCCTGGAAATGGTGCCTTGCTCGATGATGGCGTAACTGCGCGCACCCAGGCCGGTACCGAGAAAGATATCGGTGATATCGCGGCGGCGGCAGCGGGAGCCATTGAGGAAGTAGCTGGACTGGCCATCCCGCGCGACTTGGCGCTTGATGGATATCTGTCGGTATTGCGCATATTCGCCGGGGGCGTCGCCGTCGGTGTTGTCGAACACCAGTTCCACGGAAGCGACACCCACCGGCTTGCGCGATGCGGAACCGTTGAAAATGACGTCCGCCATGGACTCGCCGCGCAAATGTTTGGCCGAACTCTCCCCCATGACCCAACGCACGGCGTCGATGATATTCGACTTGCCGCAGCCATTGGGCCCAACGATCCCGACCAGGTTGCTCGGCAAGGGAATGGTTGTGGGATCGACGAAGGACTTGAAACCCGCCAACTTGATCTTTTCCAGCCGCATCTGCTCAAGCTCCAGCGGGCCAGCAGCGCTTCGGGATTGTTCCGGCCTCCAGCCCAGGTTGCGCCGAAACACACATAGCCATCCATGCAGCGATCATTGCCGTCTCCCGCGCTACAGGGATGCCTGCCGCTTCGTCAGGCTCTTCCGCCAGGCGGCGGAAAGGGCTGGCTGGCCCAGCGCACGGGCGATGACTTCCTTTTGCCTAGGTCCTGGGCTCAGCGCGAGCATGGCTTCCTGAATGCTCAGCCCGGCAGGATCATGATCCACGACATGGATGTCCAAGGGCGCGGATACCGTTCCAGATTCAAGCACGCGCAGATAAAAACCGACACGCCCAGAATGATGGAAACGGCCGACAAAACCTGGATCCCCCATTTTTACGCCGAGCTTGAAGCACGGGACCCTGGGCTGGGTGACCTGTAGCCGCAGGGAACCGATGGCAAACACATCACCTATGCAGACCGCCTCATCGGGCAAACCGATCACGCTGAAGTTCTCCCCCCATTGCCCGAAGGGAAAGCGTTGCCCCAACTCGCGCTCCCAATAGGCGTGATTTTCCGCCGTGTAGACGTAGATGGCCTTGTCGTCGCCCCCATGGTTCTCCCGGTCCATCTGGCAATCACCCTCCAGACCCAGCGAGGTGACTCGATGTTCGCCGCTGACAGGCTGCTTGTAGATACCGGTTGGCTCCGTGCGCCCCTTGTGCTGAATCTCCCTGGAACTGGCCGCGACGCAGATGGCGAGTAGCCGTGGCGGTTCCCCGGCTTTCAGGCTGAGCATGGCGTTTTCTGCAGGGCTCGCAGGGGAGCGTAGGAATAACGGTGCAAGGGCGTCGCGCCGAGGGATTTAAGACGCGACTTGTGTTCGGCCGTGGGGTAACCCTTGTGGCTCGCAAACTCATATCCGGGAAAAAGTGCGTCCAGAATCTGCATTTCTCCATCGCGGGCCACCTTGGCGAGTATGGAGGCCGCTGAAATTTCCGGCACCCGGGCATCGCCGCCGACGATGGCCTCGCTCGGACATGGCAGTTGGGGACAAAATTTGCCGTCCACCAGCACGCGGTCCGGCCGCACGCTGAGTGCGTCAAAGGCGCGGCGCATGGCCAGCAGAGAGGCGTGGTGAATGTTGATGCGGTCGATCTCGCCGGGCTCGGCCCGGCCGATAGCCCAGGCTTGGGCCTGTTCCTGGATGAGCAGCGCCAATTTGCTGCGGCGAGCCGGGCTCAGCTGTTTGGAGTCAGCCAAACCGTGAATTTTAATACCCTCACCCAGGATCACGATGGCGGCGACGACCGGACCTACGATGCAGCCACGGCCCACTTCGTCCACTCCGGCGATGACGAGTCGCTCGCTCATAGCCCCGACTTCGCGCCTTAGCGTATGATGCTGCGCCCAGTCGCCCTGAGAAATTGCCCCATGCTTTCCAGTTCTGGGGTCTCCGCGGTCATCTCCTCTAGCATCCGGATGGCATCCTCAAGCTTCAAGCCCGACTTATAGAGGATCTTGTATGCCTTGCGTATCTGGCGGATCGCCTCGCCGCTAAAGCCCTGCCGCTCAAGACCGACTGTATTGATTCCATGGGGCTTGGTGGGGCGGCCGCCTACCATGACGTAGGGAGGAATGTCCCGCGATATTACGCTGCCCATCGCGGAAAAAGCATACTGGCCCACCCTGCAGAACTGATGAACCAGAGAAAATCCCCCCAGGATGGAGTGATCTTCGACGCTCACGTGACCCGCCAGGGAGGCCGCGTTGGCCATGATCACATGATTACCGACGTGGCAGTCATGGGCAACATGGGTGTAGGCCATCAGCAAGTTGTCATCGCCGATGTGAGTGACCTCCTTGTCCTGCATCGTGCCGCGGTGAATGGTGCAGTATTCACGGATGACGTTGCGGTCGCCAATCTCGAGGCGAGTCGTCTCGCCATGATACTTTTTATCCTGCGGGTCCTCGCCGATGGAGGCGAACTGAAAGATCCGGTTATCCCTGCCTATGGTCGTGGTACCGCGGATTACCACATGCGGGCCTATGCTGCTGCCGGCGCCTATCCGGACATTCGCCCCAATGATCGTGTAGGGACCGATGGCGACACTCTCATCGATCTGGGCTGAGGCATCGATAATTGCCGTCGAGTGGATCAAGAATCCTGCTCCGCTGCGGCACACATGATTTCAGCGCTGGCGACGAACTCGCCATCCACCTCTGCTCTGCACGAAAATGCCCAGATATTGCGTTTGTGCCGGAGGTAAGTGGCCTCCAGCTTGAGCTGGTCACCGGGTACTACCGGGCGCTTGAAGCGTACCTTGTCCAGACCGACCAGATAGTAAGTACGCCCCTTCCCCAATACGTCCGGGGCGGAATTGCCGGCCAGCAGGCCGGTGGTCTGGGCCAGCGCCTCGATAATCAGGACGCCCGGCATGATGGGCAGGTCCGGGAAATGGCCGAGAAAGCAAGGTTCGTTGTAGGTCACATTCTTGATAGCAAGCAAACGCTTGCCAGGCTCGCATTCCAGCACGCGGTCAACGAGCAAAAAGGGATATCGGTGGGGCAGAAATTCCTTTATTTGTTGAATATCCAATGGGCTGTCCTTCCGGTTGATCTGATTGTGGTAACCGAGGAGGCCGGTTATTTCTTGGAGCCCTTGAAACCAGTTTCAAGCTTGCTTTCCACCTTGCTGGTCACATCGATTCCCTCGGATGCATAGACCACCCCGTCGGTGAGCAACAAGTCGAAGCTCTCTTCCTTCGCCAGCGTCTGAATCGCCTCGAAGATCTCCTTCTGCAACTGGGTCAACTCCTCGTTGCGGCGCAGATTGAAGTCCTCACGGAACTCGTCCTGGGCCCGCTTGGCCTCCCGCTTGCGATTCAGCAAATCACGATCCAGCTTGTCGCGCTCGGACTGGCTCATGATGGACGCATCTTTGGTCAAGCGTTCCTCCATGGCCTTGATGGACTTCTGCTCGGCCACGAGCTTCTTGTCTCTCGGGGAAAATTCCCGTTCCAGTTCTTTCTTTGCGCGCTCGGCTTGCGGAGCCTTTTCCAGCAGTCTCGCCACGTTGACAAAGCCGATCTTGAGATCTGCCGCCTGAGCTGCACTGCTCACCAACAGTCCAAGTAGCGCGCAATAAAGGCTTTTTCTTAGCATGTTCTATCTCTCTCCAGAGAAAAATGGTTGATTCAGCGCAACAGCTTCCGAATCGCGGCGGCCCGATTTAGCCGGACAGAAGCCCGCCGTAGAGGACAGGCAGGTGATAACGTCCGCGCATTATACAAGAACTGCCGGGCTATCATCGAACTTCTGTCCCCTTTAGTGTCGACACCATCATCAGAAGCCGGAACCGAAGGAAAATTGGAAGCGCTGCAACTGGTCGGGTGGATCCTTGGAATTGAGGGGCTGCGCAACGGAAAATACCAGCGCACCGAATGGCGAGAGCCATTTGGCCGAGAGGCCGGTTGAATAGCGCAGATCGCCCAATTCGTAGCTGTCCACAAACACATTACCCGCATCCAGGAATGCGCCGAGCCTGAAGTTCTTGCTGTCCTCGAGGAAGGGCACCGGGAAAAACACTTCCGCCGTACCCACCAGCTTCTTGGATCCGCCGAAGGCGCGGTTGTTGCTGTCCCGCGGGCCCAGGGTATTGGCCATGAAGCCGCGTACCGATTGCGGGCCGCCGGCATAATAGTTGGTGTAGAAGGGCAACTCATCGGTACTACCGTAGCCGTCGCCGTAAGCGACCTCACCATCCAGCATGAGGGTAAGGTCCTTGGCGATAGGGAAATAGTGCTGTACCCGGATGTTTGCCTTGTAGTAGGTCAGGTCGCTGCCGGGCACCGTAGCCACCGCCTGGATACGCTCCATGCCGCCGTGGGTCGGGAAAATGGCCCGGTTCAGGGTGTCGTGGGTCCAACCCAGGGACGCCGCGAAGGTGTTGTACTGGTCGCCGTAGCGATTGATGAAGTCGATGATCTGAATCGAGGTGCGGCTGTTGGTCCGGATCAGCGTGTTTTCGTAGTCCAGGTTGGCGCGCAGGCTGCTGAACTCGCCCAGGGGAATGCCCAGATTGATGCCCGCCGAGAAGACCTTGCTCGAATAACTGGAAACGTTCAACTGAAACGCGTTGGTGTCGCGGTAACTGAGATCGAAACCGGAACTGATGCCGTCCAGCGTGGTGTAAGGATTGAAATAGCCCAGCTTGTAGATGGTGTTGAACGAACTGTTGTTGAACGTGAAGCTGACCCGCTTGCCCGATCCGAACACGTTGTCCTGGGTCACGCTGGCATTGAACACGATGCCCTGCAACTGCGAGTAACCGACGCCCGCCATCAGGTTGCCCGAGGGCTTCTCCGTCACCGTGTAGTTGACGTCGATCTGATCGTTGGTGCCCGGCACCGCCGGAGTCTCCACGTTCACTTCCTGGAAATAGCCGAGGCGTTCCAGACGGGTCTTGGAGCGTTCGATCTTGGCCGTCGATGCCCAGGCAGCTTCCATCTGCCGCATTTCGCGGCGCAGTACCTCGTCACGCGTCTTGGTGTTCCCGCTCATGTTGATGCGCCGGACGTAGACCTGCTTGCCAGGGTCCACGAAAAACGTGATGTTCACGGTCTTCGCGGCATTGTCTATGTCCGGGACCATGTTGACGTTGGCAAAGATGTAGCCCTCATCGCCCAAACGGTCGGAGATTGCCTTGGATGTCTCCGTCGCAAGTTTGCGTGAAAAGGTGTCGGTAGGACCAATCTTGACCAGGGGCACCAGTTCGTCGGGCGATACGATGGTCTTGCCGGTAAGCTTTACTTCCTTGACGGCGAAGATGTCGCCCTCCTTGACGTTGATCGTGATGTAGATCTCTTTCTTGTTTGGCGTGATGGAGACCTGGGTCGACTCGATATCAAAGTTGATATAGCCGCGGTCGAGATAATATGAGCGCAAGCGCTCCAGATCCGCGGCCAGCTTTTGTTTGGAGTACTGATCGTTCTTGGTGTAGAACGAGAGCAGATTGGGCGTGCTCAGTTCGAAGACGGACAGCAGGTCGTCGTCGGCAAAGGCGTTGTTTCCGACAATGTTGATCTGGCTGATCTTGGCGACGCGGCCCTCGGAGATTTTCAGCACCACCGCCACCCGGTTGCGCGAAAGGTCCTGCACCTCCGAATCGATCTTAAGACCGTACTTGCCGCGGCTGTAATACTGCCGCCGCAATTCCTGCTCGACCTTGTCCAATATCTGACGGTCGAAGACGCGCCCTTCGGTCAGACCTATATTCTTGAGGCCCTTGGTCAAGTCCTCGGTGCTGATGTCCTTGTTGCCTTGAATCTTCACGCTGGCGATGGAAGGTCGCTCCTCCACCGTCACCACCAGAACATCACCTTCCTGACCAATCCGCACATCCTTGAAAAAACCGGTCTTGAACAGGGCTTTGATGGATTCCACCGATTTCTGCCGGTCGAAGATATCGCCCACCTTCACCGGCAGGTAGTTGAATACCGTTCCGGCCGAAATGCGCTGCAATCCCTCGACCCGGATATCCTCGATGACGAACGAGTCGGCACCGCGAACGGTGCCGGCGAGCAATATAGCCACGACCAGCGGCAGAATGAACTTAAAAAGTTTCATGAATCGCAGGTTGATTGGGCGTTCCTTGCAAGCGGCGGCGCGCTGAAGCTCGGCTTCCCGCACAACACCAGCGAGTCCGCGGGGCAAACTGGAAGTGCCTTAGCATATGAACCGTCGCGCCGTGGCGCGATTGGCTGCCAACTAGTCGCCCCTCAGATCTTGTTCGAGCTGCTCAAGGCTGATATGACGAATATTCTTGCCTTTCGCGTAATAAATCACGTATTCGGAGATATTGCAGGAACGATCGCCTATGCGCTCGAGGGAACGCGCGGACCACATGATGTCGAGGCTGACTGGAATGGAGCGGGCATCCTCCATCATATACGTAATCTGCTGACGCATGATGCTCTCATATTCCCGGTCCAATTGGCGGTCTCCCTGGACCACGCTGAAAGCGGCGTCCACGTCCATGCGCGCGAAGGCGTCCAGCGCGGAACGCAAGAGACTGCGCGCGGCCTTCGACAATTGCTCCAGTTCGGTCAACTGATTGCGCTTTGGAAAATGCAACGCCATGTCAATCGCATGACGCGCGATGCGCTTCGCTTCGTCGCCGATGCGCTCTAGGTCCGTGATGGTCTTGATGACTGCCACGACCAAGCGCAAATCCCGTGCCGTAGGCTGACGCAAGGCCAGTATCTGGGTGCACTCATCGTCGATGGAGACCTCAAGCGAATTGACCTTGTAGTCGTCGGTAATGACCCGCTGCGCCAATTCCGTGTCGCCATCGAGAAGCGCCGTTACCGCCGCCGTTACCTGTTCCTCCACCAACCCGCCTAAGCTCAGTACACGGCTGCGGATGTCCAGCAATTCATGGTCGTACTGACGGGATGTATGCTGGTTGAGAAGATCTCCGTCGTTAAAGCTTGCCATGGGCCGTTGCATAGGGTGATAGAAGATGGGTTTCCGGTCGGTAATTCTCCTCGATTCTATCAACTCGATGAGTGACATTAAAGCGGCGGGGCGCGGCCCACCGACATCCGGTTCCAGTGGCGCCGCCACAAAACAAAGCCAAGCGGCGCTGTGGCGGCATTCAGACCTTCAGGTTGAACTTGTTCAACAGGGAATACAGGGTCGGCCGCGTCACCTCCAGCAGATCCGCCGCCTTGGAAACATTCTCCCCGGCCTCGCTCAGAGCCTCGCAGATAACCCGGCGTTCGGCGATGTCACGCGCCTCGCGTAGCGTCATTATGCGGCGCGGATAGGCGCCGGACGCCAGTTCCAAGTCCTTTGCGTCCACCTGGGTACCCGTTGCCATGACCACGGAACGCTTGATCTTGTGCTCCAGCTCGCGCACGTTCCCCGGCCAGTGATACGCTTCCATGGCGGCCAGGGCGTCCTCAGTGAATCCAAGCAGGTTACGCCGCATCTGCTTGGCGAAGCGTTCCAGAAATGCGCGCGCCAACACTGTCACGTCGCCCGTGCGCCCCCTCAGCGGCGGCAGGTTGATGATCATCTCGTTGATGCGGAAATAAAGGTCCTCGCGAAAGCGCCGTTCCTCGATCAGCTGCCCGATGTTCTGATGGGTCGCGCAGATGATCCGGACATCCACCTTGATGGGCTGCCTCCCGCCGATGCGCTCCACTACGCGTTCCTGCAGTATGCGCAGCAATTTGGGCTGCAAGGCCAGAGGAATATCGCCGATTTCGTCAAGAAAGAAGGTACCTCCGTCGGCCAGCTCAAACTTGCCCTTGACCATTTGCGTGGCACCGGTGAAGGCGCCCTTCTCATAGCCGAACAACTCGCTTTCCAGCAGGTTTTCCGGAATGGCAGCCGCGTTGACAGCGATAAAAGGCTTCTTTGCGCGCGGACTGAGGGCATGCAGAGCGCGGGCCACGACTTCCTTTCCCGTACCGCTCTCGCCCAGAATCAGGACATTCATGTCGATGGGGGCGAAGCGTTCCACCATCTTGCAGACCTCGTGCATTTCCGGGCTCGCAGCGATGATGCCCTCCATGGGATTGCTCACATGCATTCGGGCCAGCTTGCGGTTTTCCTCCTCCAGGTCGAATAGCCGGAAGGCACGTTGCACCACAAAGGACAGGATCTCGGGATCCACGGGCTTTTGATAGAAATCGTAGGCGCCCTGGCCCACGGCCTTGACCGGGTTGATGCGATCATCATTGCCCGTCAGCACGATCACCTTGGTTTGCGGCGCAATCGCCAGAATCTCGCTAAGCGCCGCAAATCCTTCCCGCGTGCCGCCAGGATCGGGGGGCAGCCCAAGATCCAGGGTCACCACGGCAGGCTCGTGACGCTTGACCGCCGCTATGGCCGATTCGCGGTCTTCTGCCACCTGAACCTTGTATTGATCGAAACTCCAGCGCAGTTGGCTGCGCAGACCCGGATCGTCCTCGACGATCAACAATGTCTGATCACTCACCCGACTTCTCCCAAGCTATTCCACGGATTCCATCTGCTTCCCCGTACCGAGGGGAATCGTAAACAAAAAGCTACTGCCCTTTCCCGGCTCGCTGCGCACCGTGAGGTCGCCACCCATGGAGCGAATGTACTCCCTGCTTTCATAGGCGCCGATACCCATTCCGGTCAGGCCTTTGGTGGTATCGAAAGGCCGGAACAAGCGCGTGCGGATGAAGTCCTGATCCATCCCGCAGCCATTGTCCTCAACCTCCACCATGGCCGCATTCCTATCGGGCACGCGCAGGCACACCTTCACGTAGCCGCCCTTTCCGGCGGCGTCCTGGGCGTTGTGGATCACGTGCTCGAGCGCCGAGGCAAGCCGGTCGCGATTGGCGATCACGATGATCCCGGCGCCTCTTATCTCAAGCGCCGGAAGCGGCGCCTGCTTCTTGCGCGTTTCAAGCACTTCCTTCAGGACACTGCACAAGTCCACAGGCGCCGCTGAAGCCGCCGGACTTGAATTGCGCAACTGCGACATCAGGCTGTTCATCCGGCCTACCGCGTGCTCCACGGTGGTAATGGCATCGCGCATGAACTCCGGGTTGTCCCGATGCTTCTCGGCGTTGCAGACCACCAGGCTCAACTGGGCCACCAAATTTTTGAGGTCATGGATGACAAAGGCCGACAATCTGTTGAAGCCCTCGAATTGCCTTGCTTCGGCCAAGGCGCTAGCGGCTTCCTCCAGTGCCAGGTAACTGGCGGCCAGACTGCCCGTGCTCTTAAGCATGTCGATGACCTCCCAGTTCCAGGCAATTTCGGTGCGTGGCCGCGTCAGTAGCACCAGGCCTTGCAAGGCCTGTTCCGTATTCCACAAGGGCACCAGCAGCCAGGCATGCCTGTGCGGCTCCAGCCAGTTGGGCCAGCTCAGGTCTTCGTAAAGCTCCCGGCGGGTAAGCAATTCCTCAAAATTCACGACCCATTCCTTGTCGCGAACGAACACCACCAACGGATCGTTGGCCTCAATGACCGGAACATCGATCTCCGGATCGCCATAACTGGCGCGATGCACGAGCCGCCCGGATGGTTCAGTGAGCCAGAGCACGCCGCTCGGGCTTTCGACCACCTGCCCCAACCCCAGGATGACGCGTTGCCCCAAGCTGAGGCCCGTGTGGTTATCCGCCAGCGTATTGATCAAACGTAGCCATTCCTGACGATAATCGTAAACGTAGTTAAAGAAGTTCTTGCTCAGAAATACCTTAAGGCGTGCGCGCATCTGGCCGGAAAACACCACGCTCATGAGCATCAGCAGTGCCGCCATCATGAACAGGATCTGCCCTACTTCTCCCCATTCGCCACCATAGTATTCGATGTAATAGCTGCCGACTCCCACCAAAAGAAGGTATCCCCCGGTCACCAGCAGAGCCGCCGACTGGTAAACCACTTGTCGGGAGATAAAGATGTCCACGGACCAATCCGGATTGCGCGCAGCGGCGACCGCAATGAATGGCGCCAGCATGGCTGTCACCGCCCCCCGCGCCTGCCACAGATCCACCCTCACCTGATCGAAGAAAAGAGCGTCCAGGTAGATGTAGAGGTCATAAGCGAATAGCAGGCCGAGGGCAAAGCACAGGAACTTGATGCGCCAACGCTGATCGAGTCGCGCGTTGCGGTAAAACTGCTCGATCAGGTGGAGGCCAATCACCGCGAGGGCTATGTGTCCGGACAACTGCACGGTGGAATGAAACATTGGCGCCGGCGTAAGCCCCAGCCCCATGGCAATCCAGATGTAACCGATCAGAGACCAGGCCAGCGCGTGGATAAGGAAGCGAATCCAACGGCTGTCGTAAAGCGAGGGCGCAGCGCCGGTCCGCATCAGTCGGTTGAAAAAAGCCAGCCACACATAGATGTGCAGCACCTCCAGGGTAGCCAGCAGCGGCGGGAAGACCATGTGAAAGGCTTCGTCCAATGCCAGGACGCCTGACCACATAACCATGGTCCCGCAGGCTACGATCAGCCAACGCCCGCGCGGATGCCCTCGCCAACTCAATAAGAGCAGTACGGTCAGTAACAGATTGGCAATGAACCCTGCCAGATAGCTTAATGCACCGATACTCATGCAATTGGATTCAAGATGGGCAATGACCGGCTAAGACGCCAGCGTGGACTTCGAAGCACGGCCTAATCAACGTGCTCCCCGCCCCCATAACACCACTTCGAGGGTTTGCAGGATGATCAGCATGTCGAGAAAGGGGCTGTAATTCTTCACGTAATACAAATCGTATTGCAGCTTCTCGATGGCGTCCTGGTAGTTGGATCCGTAGGGATAGCATAGCTGCGCCCAGCCGGTGATGCCGGGTTTGACGCGGTGTCGCTCGGAATAATAGGGGATGGTTTCGGCAAATTTCTCAACAAACTCGGGCCTTTCCGGACGCGGGCCGACAAAACTCATATCCCCCGCCAGCACATTGAACAACTGCGGCAGTTCATCGATTCGCGTCTTGCGGATGAAACTGCCAACCCAGGTGACTCGGTCGTCGTTTTTTCTAGCCATCTGGACTCCGCCGCGCTCGGCATCGGTGCGCATGCTGCGGAATTTCAGTACCGGGAACATTTTCCAGTTGAGCCCCACGCGCAACTGGCGATAGAAAACAGGCGCGCGAAATCCGCTTTCCACCCAGATGGCGATTGCCGTCAGCAGCATGACGGGCCACACCAGCGCGAGCAGCAGCAGGCTCACCACAACATCAAACATCCGCTTCATGCCGTGTCTTGCGCCACCCAAGCGAAATCCATCGGAAAACACCAGCCAGCTGGGATGCAGGCAGTCCACCCGCAACAAGCCCCCCTCGCGCTCAAAGAAACTCAATAGGTCGACCACGGCCACTCCGGCCATCTTGCAGTCGAGAATCTCGTCAACCGCCAAGCCACCCCGGCGATCGTCCGGCGCCACCACGATCTCATCGATATCCTCCTTGTGGACGAATTGGTTGAGCGGACCGCGAAGGCCCATGAGGCGCTCGGGATCCACGCGCACCGGCTCGTCATTCATGCGCACATAGCCGATCACATGAAAGCGTTTGCCACCGTTACGGCGCTCGAAATCCATGATCATGTGGCCGCGGTATCCCGCGCCTAGCACGAGCACCCGCCGCTTCAGCGATTGACGGTCCACAAAGCGCAGAAACAGAAAGCGGCACAACAACACCCCTGTCAGCGACACCAGCAAGGTATGCCCGAACAGGCCGCGTCCGACAAATATCCGGGGAAAGAGAAAAAATACGATGCTGAGCACCGCCGTACCCAACAGAAAACTCGCGAGGATTCTCAGCAGCAGCGCGGCGTCGCTGATATCGTGCGCACGCTGGTAGAGCCCCATGCCCGCCATGCTCATCAGCATGACGACGGTATAAACCAGCGCCGGTATGCTCAGCAATTCAACTGGAACCAGGGGCTGCACGCTAGCGTAGAAACGCAGCACATTACCCAAGAAGAATGCGGCGCCGAAGACCAGAAGCTCCAGGACGAACAGGACCAGATAGATCCCGGAGATATAGTGGCGAAAAATTCGTATCATTGTCCTAAGATTGTTCTTCCATTCGATTTCTGCGGCGATGTTACAGCAGGCAGCGTCGTGAATCCTCCAGGACGCAAGTGAACGGTTCAGACGTGGCTCAGTGAGAGCGCCATCACTCTTTAGATGAAGCCAGCGTGGTGCTCGCACCTGACGATGATGATGTGCACCTATTCTAGCTGAAGCATAACGAGCTCACAGTTCCGCCATGACACTCATGGCGCGAGGCGCGCGCAGCCCCTTCCAAATACAGATGCATGCGTGACCCAGCCAGGCAGACGTTCTGCGTTCCCGGCTGACAGTGTAAACTTGCGAACAAAAGCAACACTGGAGAGGATCTGAATGAAAGTGCTGGTCACAGGAACCGCCGGTTTTATCGGCTTCCATCTGGCCCAGGCTCTATTGTCGCGCGGGGACGAAGTCATCGGCGTGGATAACGTCAACGACTACTATGACGTGAGCCTGAAGGAAGCCCGACTGGAGATTTTGAACGCCTTTCCCGGCTTCACCGAAGTGCGTATCGGGCTGGAGGATCGTCCCGCGTTGAATCAGGCGTTCTCCGAGCATAAGCCGCGCCGCGTGGTCAATCTCGCCGCGCAGGCGGGCGTGCGTTATTCCCTAACCAACCCGCACGCTTATATCGATTCCAACCTGGCGGGGTTCTGCAACATTCTTGAAGCCTGCCGGCATCATTCGGTGGAGCATCTGGTCTACGCTTCCAGCAGTTCTGTCTATGGGGCCAACACCTCCATGCCATTCTCGGTGCATGACAACGTGGACCACCCCGTCAGCCTGTACGCGGCCTCGAAAAAGGCCAATGAGCTCATGGCGCATACCTACAGCCACCTCTATGGACTCGCGACAACCGGGCTTCGCTTCTTCACCGTGTATGGGCCTTGGGGCCGTCCCGATATGGCATTGTTCTTGTTCACCAAGAGCATATTGGAGGGCAGGCCCATTGACGTATTCAACTACGGCAAACACCAAAGAGATTTCACGTACATCGACGATATCGTCGAAGGTGTAATGCGCACTCTGGACCATGTGGCACGACCCAATGAGGCTTGGTCAGGCGAGCGACCCGATCCGGGCACCAGCCGCGCGCCCTACAGAATTTACAATATCGGCGCGCACCAGCCTGTCGAACTGATGCGCTTCATCGAAGTGCTGGAGGACTGCCTGGGCAAGAAGGCCGAGAAGAATTTTCTCCCCATGCAGAAAGGCGATGTGCCGGCGACTTACGCCGACGTCGATGACCTCATGCGCGACGTGGGCTATTCGCCGAAGACGCCCATCGAAACCGGGATCGCAAAATTTGTCGCATGGTACCGCGATTACTACCACGTGACATGATCAATTCCCGCGTGCCCATTATTGGCTTTGTTGCCCGCAGTGGTACCGGCAAAACCACCCTCCTCACGCAAGTGATCCCGCTCTTGAAGCAACAAGGCTTGCGGGTCGGTCTGATCAAGCGTAGCCATCACAATTTTGAGATCGACTACCCGGGCAAGGACAGCCATACGTTGAGAATGGCCGGTGCTTCGCCGGTCATGCTGACTTCGTCGCATCGACGCGCAGTGATCACCGAGCACGCGGAACCCCGCGAATTCTCGCTGGACGAAGAATTGGCGCATTTCGACCAGTCGGTCGTCGATCTGATTCTGGTGGAGGGATTCAAGCAAGAGATCATGCCCAAAATCGAAATCTGCCGGCCTTCGTTGAATAATCCGCCGATTTTTCCCGACGACGCCAGCATCATTGCCGTTGCCACGGACGCCAAGATACCAGTGCCGCCCGAACTTAGGACCCTCGACCTGAACGCGCCTGCCCAGATCGCTGAATTCATCCACCGCCATTTCTTCCCCGATGGAATCCTTAGACCGCTGCGCTGAGCCTAAGGCCAGGACGCTCACGCTTTCCGAGGCCAGAAAGCGCATATTGGAAACCGTAGGCCCGGCCAGGGAAACCGAGCGCCTCAGTCTCGCCAAGGCCAGAGACCGGGTGCTGGTCGAAGACATTCTCGCCCCCTTTGACATACCGCCATTTGCCAACTCTGCCATGGACGGCTACGCCTTACGCAGTTCCGATTGCGCTGATGCCGGCACTGTTCAGTTCCGGGCACGGGTCGTTGGAACCTCCTATGCCGGACACCCCTACGTAGGCGCATTGAAAGCCGGCGAATGTGTGCGAATTTTCACCGGTGCCGCCATTCCCGAAGGCGCAGACAGCGTTGTCATGCAAGAAGAGGTGGCCGTCGAGGAGGGTTATGCACGCTTTTCCCGGCCTGCGCGTCCCCTGGAGAATATTCGTCCGATCGGTGATGAGTTACCTGCCAAAGCTCCCCTGCTACGAGCCGGCAAGCTACTGACGCCGGCCGATCTCGGATTGCTCGCCTCAGCCGGCATAGGCGCCGTCCAAGTGAGGCGCCGGATCCGTGTCGCACACTTCTCCACCGGGGACGAATTGTGCCCAGTAGGCGAGGCATTGGTCCCCGGTATGATTTACGACAGTAACCGCTATACGCTGAGCGCGCTCTTGGACCGTCCGTTTCTAGAAGCATGCGACTTGGGCGTGGTCAGAGACGACCCGGTGTCGCTGCGGCAGGCCCTGGAGACCGCCGCGGAGATGTCAGACGCGGTCTTGACTACTGGCGGCGTCTCGGTAGGCGATGCCGATTTCGTGGCCAAATTGCTCGATGATCTGGGGCAGGTAAATTTCTGGAAAGTCGCAATCAAACCTGGCAAGCCATTCGCCTTTGGTTCGATCGGGCGGGCTCGCTTTTTCGGGTTGCCAGGTAATCCTGTGGCCGTTTTGGTTGTGTTTCATGAATTGGTGCGGCCAGGCTTGCTGCGCATGGCGGGAACCGACCTTCACCCGGATCTAAGGCTTAGCGCCGTGTGCCAATCCTACCTTCGTAAAGCACCTGGACGAATGGAATTCCAACGAGGTTACTATGAGCAAAACGGAAGCGGCCAGATCGTGGTGACAGCCTGTGGCAAGCAGGGCTCGCATCGCTTAAGCGGTGCCAGCCAGGCCAACTGTTTCATTATCTTGCAGCCCGAGAGCGGACCGGTGCAGCCGGGTGAAACAGTGAGCATCAAGCCCTATAGCGGCGGTTGGTAAGCTTTGGCAATCAGATATAAAGCATCCGATACAGAATCAAGGAGCGGAAAATGAGCAAACGAGGCATTTTGGTCACAGGCGGCGCGGGTTACATTGGTAGCCATGTGGTAAAGCAATTGGGCCCCATGGGAGAGCGTCTGGTCATCATCGACAATCTGTCCACGGGCTTCAGGGACTCGGTTCTCCATGGCGACTTCGTGGAAGGCGACACGGGGGATATGGAATTAGTCAGCCGTGTCCTTCGGGAATACGACGTGGAGTCCGTGATCCATTTCGCTGCTCATACCATCGTGCCCGAATCCGTTGAAAACCCCTTGAAATACTACGGCAACAACACCTGCAAAACACGCAATCTGCTGGAATGCTGCCAAAAAGCGGGGGTAAAGCACTTCATATTTTCCTCTACCGCCGCCACCTACGGGATACCGGAAGGGAGCCTATGCACGGAGGATACGCCAACCAGCCCAATCAACCCGTATGGCATGTCCAAGCTGATGAGCGAAACCATGTTGCGAGACCTCTCGCTGGCATGTGATCTCAGGCACGTAATCCTGCGCTACTTCAATGTAGCCGGATCCGATCCGGACGGTCAGATTGGGCAGTCCACGAAAAACGCAACGCTCTTGATAAAGGTGGCCGCAGAAGTCGCAGTGGGGAAACGCGAGAAATTATACGTGTTTGGAACCGACTATCCGACAGCCGATGGTACCGGTGTGCGCGATTATATCCACGTGAGCGATCTGGCCGATGCTCATATCCAAGCATTGGATTATCTGCGTCACGGAGGGCAGTCAACGCTTTTGAATTGCGGTTATGGGCATGGTTACAGCGTGCGTGAGGTCATCAATGCCGTTAACCGAGTGCATGGCTCGCCGATTACCGTCCAGGAGCAACCGCGTCGGGCCGGCGACCCGCCCGCGCTCGTCGCTGCAGTCGACAAAATTCACCGCACGCTGAAGTGGAAGCCGCGTTTTGACGATCTGGAATTTATCGTAAAAACATCGTTGGAATGGGAAAAACAACTACTGGCTCGCGTCTAGTCACATTTCCTCACGCTGCCAGACCTCATCGATCAGCCACCATCGCCAAACCCGCTCCGGAATGGCGGTGAGATGGTAATGGCGCAACCCAGGTCGAAAACCAATCGCGACCCGGCAGAACCGTGCTTCTTCCAGTGCTGCCAACGTCGTGATTTTTCGGCCCGCCAATGCGGGACCAACGAAGATTTGCGCCGAAACCAATTCGTCCTCGGTCATTGGCACATTAGCTTTTCCGCGCCAGACCGGTTGATGGTCAATGAGAAGACCATCACCATCGAATACATACAATTCCACATTCAACATGACGCTGAATATGCTTTCAAACGCTATCGAAAACGAAAAAACATCGATATCTGAGATACTTGAATACGTGGCGGCCATGGCTTTGTATATTCCTCGGTCCTAGAAAGCACACTGACAGCATACGTTCTGCGAAGCGCTCAAACTGTGACGCACTTCAAACTCAGGTTTCGAAGCGACGGGATGGTTTGATTGACTGCGGATTTCGAACCCAGGGCGTTGACATCGCAATGACACATTTCTATGCTCGGCGAGCCAGTTAAGCGACCCTTGTCCGTCCACACGGGCAATTGAAATCAACAATAAGAACTTCGGGGCGATCAATGAAAATAGCGGCGAATTTAATCATCTTACCTTTCTGCGCACTTGGATTGGCGTCGCTCCCCCCGCTTGCCCGGTCATCGCCGGCCGATCTCGAGGAAGCAAAAGCCTTGTTGCAGCAAATGCACGAAGACCAGTGCCAACAGCAGGAGTTGAGGGGAAAAGTGATGCTCGCGCACCGCGATCACGACGACGCCTCGCTAAAAGAGCTCTGGCCCAAGGTCGAGGCGATCAGCGCTAAATTGAAGCCTGCGGAGGAACGTATGAAGGTGCTCAAGGCCAACTTGAAACAAAACGCCGACGAGCAGGACGCATTCGAAACAGCCCTGTTGGAAAGCGGCGAATGTGGCTAAAAATTAATGAATTTGAAGCAAAATGCCTCGCATTCAGCCGGTCACGCTTTCATATATGTAGCGGGGCGAAAGCAACAATTCCGAGATGGCGCTAAATCGCAATCCAATTGACAGAATTCGCAAACGTTGCGATCCTATGCGTCCCATCATATATGGGCGGTTAGCTCAGCGGGAGAGCACTGCCTTCACACGGCAGGGGTCGTAGGTTCGAACCCTACACCGCCCACCATTAAAAATCAGTAGGTTACTCCATAAAATTGGATGTTATCCAAATGTGGCGTGACCAGAGCGTGACAACCCATTTAAAGCAGCCACAGCAGTACGCACATTATCAGGCGACAAGTGTGCGTAGCGCTCCGTCATCTCGACGGTGCTATGACGCAAAAGGTCCCGGACCTGAATTAGTGGCACTCCGGCCTGAACCAACCAAGCGGCGCACGCACGCCGAAGATCGTGGATATGAAAATCTTCGATGCCTGCGCGACTACAAACGGTTCCAAAACTCCGCTTGATAGACTGAATCCGGTTACCCTCCGAATCACAAAACACAGTAACCGTTTGGCGGAGCACTCAACTGACCCCTAATCATGGCCATTCCGCGATGATGGGCGTATTCGGCATGTTGGCACTGGCGCTCATGGTATTCGTGTTGCGACAGACCAGCACCGATCTAAGATGGGTCGGTATCGAAAGATTCGTAAAGGTCGGATTCTGGGGAACCAATGTCGGACTGCCTCTGATGTTAACGATGAGCTTGTTCCCCAGTGGCGTGTTAAAGTTCTGGGATGTCGTCCAGCATGGGTACTGGCATGCGCGCAGCCTTGATTACACAGGCAGTGAAAGATCGCGCCTGATCGAATGGCTACGCCTGCCCGGTGACCTGATATTTATTCTATTCGGTGCCTTGCCATTGGCAATTGCATCCATCAATGGCTGGCTGGGTGTGCGTCTGTACCATACGTCGTTATTAACGCCAAAACTGAACTGGCCAATTCGACTCACAAATGCAACCGTCAGTGCGCCATATTTTCAAGATTAAACGGGTATACGACTTGCCGGATCGATCTGACGGTCGGCGCATTCTCGTCGACAGAGTCTGGCCTCGCGGTTTGACGAAGGAAAAAGCACGCATCGATCTATGGCTTAAAGATATTGCCCCCAGCACGGAGCTCCGGAAATGGTTTGACCACGACCCTGAAAGATGGGAAGACTTCAAGGATCGTTATCTCGCGGAACTCAGGGGCAACCACCAGCAGATACGGCTCTTAAAGGAAGAACTGCAAAAAGGTATGGTTACGCTCGTCTACGGCGCTAAGGATGAGGAGCACAACCAGGCGATTGTGATCCAGGAAAATTTCTGGCTTTTACTTTAGCCGGAGAGGATGCTAAAGGTACCACAGCGAACCCTGCTCGGCCTGTCGGGCAATCTCAAAGAATTTCCTACGTGCATGCGCCCAGCAGGCCACTTTGACGATCTTGCCATCGGCGAAGACCTGGTCATAAGCCCGCATAGGCGTCCGCCTGCAGGTAGCCGCTGTAGTCCTCCAGCCTGCCCTTGGGGTGCTTGCCCGCCCGCGTCTCGGTGTGGTCGTAGACTATGATCGGCGAGGAGTGACCGGCATAGACCCAGAACCGTGTCTCGCAGGTCTTGCCCCAGTCTTGAACCGCCACAGTGGTGTCGTCGGAGAAAATCACCGCCTGCCGCTTGAGCAACACCAGCAGCCGGTCGCTCAGCGGCTTGAGGGCCACGCCGCATTGCAGCACCCAGTCGCACAGGCTGGTGCGGGCGATGGGAACACCCTAGTGGGTGAAGACTTGCTCGATGTGGTACAAGGGCAGTTGATAGCCGAACTTGGCCATCAGCACATACGCCAACAGCCCCGGCAGTGGGATACCCTGTTCGCTCACCTGTGCCGGCGCCGGCGCAGTAGCCAACGGTCCTTGGCACTTGGTGCAGGCGCACTTCTCGCAGCGCGTCTCGACCACCTTGAGCTGTGCGGGCACTTAGTCCAGCCGTTCGGAGCTCTCATAGCCGATGACGGGCCGCTCTTCGCCGCATTCCGGGCAAGCCCGTTCCTCGGCCGAGAGGGGCAGCACCACGATCTCTCGCGGCAGATGTTCCGGCAAGACGACGCGCTTGGGTTGCCCTTTGGCCGGGGATTTCACCACCGTCTTGAACTCCACCGGGCTGGCGAGCGGGATGTCTTCCGGCTGTTCATCCCAGAGAGGCATTTGCGCGGGATCAGGCAGGGTCTGCAAGCGTTCCGAGCGGGCACCGAAGATCAGCTGCTTGAGATTCGCCATCTCGAATTCCAAGTATTCGATGCGGCCGTCACGCTCCGCCAAAGCGGCTTTCAGGGTCGTAATTTCTTCGGCGAGGGCATCTGCATTCATGGCCCTATGACACCCGCCGAAAACCACCAAGTCCCTTGTTTCATGCGGCTTGGCAAGCCATTCCATCAGCTCACCCGCCCCGCCCGAACCTCACGAAGACGCCGCACCGACAGATCCACCCCTCCAGCAACAACAGCAGTTCCGAACGCGAAATTGACGCCGTCGGCGGTCGGCGAATTCGATAGCGAACTGCTGCGTCGGGTCGTCGCGGCGTTGTCGACGTGTTGACGACGCTGTTGGGTGCGAGCGCGGTGTACGTGGTGGCGGAGTCGGTGGACTTGCGCAAGTCGATCGATGGGCTGGCGCTGGCGGTGGCAACCAGCCTGGGGGCTTCGCCGTTGTCGGGATCGGTCTATGTGTTTTTCAATCGCGGTCGGGGCAAAGTGAAGCTGCTGTGGTGGGACCGGCATGGCTTCTGGCTGGCTTGCAAGCGTCTGGAGAAGGGTCGAAGTCTTGCGCCACTGCGATGCTGGCACCGCGCACCACGATCCGCAGCCCGACTGGTTCAGGTGCCTCGTCAACGACCGGAATCAACGTCAACAAAGCCAATGGCGACTCGCTCTGTACGCGACGACGCCAATAGCTGAACGTCCCATACGCCACCCCCCGCATGCCGGCACCAGGCCCGCGCCGACAATCCACTGACCGACTGCTCGGCCAAGCGCCGCTCCCAATAATTCCCACGTTCTTCGAATGTCATCACATTCCTCCAGGCAACAGAAAGTGACAACAATGTCTCTCAACCATCACCCCGCGGGAAGAATGTGCTCCGCCGAACGGTTACCATACTGGGGCACTTTCGCTTCGATTTTTTCCCAATCCGACTCAACGTGAAATCGGAACCCCGCTGATTGCCTCGCCTCTACTGCATTACGCGCAATCTCACACGGCCGATGGGGTAAAACCCGGTCTGTCATGCGGATGTCGCCATGTCGAGGCGCGGCTGATACCGACTGAATCGGCACCCTAACCGGAACCAGTGACCTACCGCACATCTTCCGTAGGACTTGCGGACGAACATTCTCTAACTCAGTTCTTTCCGCCGCGATGGCAATACCCTTTTTTCACGCTCGGCGCTTTCTGTCCCTATCACCAGAAAACCAAGGGATGGCCAAGCCTCGGCTGGCTTAATAGGAGGACGAAACAAGAAGTTCGAGTTTTGGCGAGATTATCCATTCAAGAACACTCAATCGTTGTCCAGTATCTCAACGGTTGCCGATTTGGCGCCGCCCAGCTTGTATGAAGGCCGCTTCTGCAATTTGAGTTTCACAGATTCGGCGTTTTCCTGAATGTTGTCGTCGATTGGGATAATGTCTAAAAACGCAGAGACATTCCCGGCTGGAATTAATACATACTTGGCAATCTTGGTGTAGTCCTTGCCGTTCTTGGCCTTACCGGAAATGGCGTAAGGCACCTTAACATCTTTGCCCCTGGCAGAGTCCAGCGCGACCAGGAAACGTCCGGCGCTGGGGCCGGTTTCCGAGACTGCGGCTTGAACCACGCTCAACGTGACCGTGGGCTTTCCAGCACTCGGCGGGTTCTCGCCTCCTCCGGGTGTCACGATGACATAAGGCACACTATCGATGGAGTAGGTCTCTGCCGAGCGAGGGAAATACCGCATGGCATTGTTGTTGCCCAGTGGCTTCTGGGCGCCATCGAAATTTGTCCATATAGCCAACGACATGACGAAACGCCCGCTGAAAGCGTTCAACGTTGCCTCATCCACCCGGATCTGTGTCGATTCCAGCACGGAAAATGGCAAAAACGTGCCGTCCTTGTACAAGTCGCCAGTTTCCCGCTTGACGCCCAATAGGTTATCTCCGAACTTGTTGCCGTTGGCTGTATAGCGATCGACCTGTATCGCGGTCCAGTTGCCCTTGCCATCTGAATCCAAGGCGATGGCCCAAGAACTGACCAGCCAAAGTGCAACAGTCAGCAGCCAGGATGACTTGTGCGACACAATTTGCATTGATCCTCCAGAAAACGATGAAATTGGAATTGACTGAACTTGGCGGGCCTGCTTCTTTAGACCCCGGTCAAGCGGCCGGCTGTTGCCGTCTTGCTCTGGGTCCATCCGACGCTTCGCGACGTTCCTGCTCCGTCTACGTGTGACTGAAGCGCTCATCAAGGCACGACGAGCAGTAACGGCGTGAGACAGATGTGGAATCTTTTCTGTCGCTCAATTTAAGGGGAAATCGCTAAGCCCGGAAACCTGTCAAATCTGACAGCAACTTCATCCGGACGTGTAACAGGTCAGCATAATCCTTCAGCACTTTCCGTGGACACTGACGCTGCCCCAATCGTTTTCTACAGACGGGAAACTATGCCGACCGCCGCGGGACACGTGTTGTGATAGGCGGTGCGAAGCAGTCCCGGCTGGATTGCTTCATACCGAAACTAGAAGGGGCGCGGATTGATCAAGCCCTGCAACACTGCACGGGCTATTGCGTGCTGCCGGTTACGGACATCGAGCTTGATCATGACGTTATTGATGTGAAAGTTGACGGTACGCTCCGACATGTGGAGCACCTGCGATATCTCCCAAGATGTCTTGCCATCCGCCACCCAGCGCATGCAATCTTGTTCCCGCTCGGTGAGCAGGATCGGTGCCGTTTCCCCGACCTGAATAGTGACGCGCCGCACTGCCTCATGAATATGTACGGCCAGTATCTGTACGTAGGGCAAGGCGCGTCTCGAAATCTCCTGTGCCGCCGCCAATTTCCGGTCCACCGCAAGGCTCAGGATTCCCAGATCACCATTGGGGCCGTGAATGGGCATGCTCAGGCCATACCGCAAGCCGAACTCGGTGGCTTCATTCATGACCTGCCTGCTGAGGCCTTCTGAGGGCAGCTCATGCCAGATGACTGGAACCAGACGTTGCGCGCAATGGGCGATTACTGGATCGTGAGTGTAGTGACTTGCCTCCCAATAACGCTCCAGCCAGGCTTCCGGGTAGCCGTTAATCATGATGACCCTGGCTTCGGCGAATCGGGTTGGCAGGCGCAAGACGTAAATAAAATACTCAAATCCCAGTTGTCCAACGTACGTGCGAACCCGATCGGTAATCTCATCCAGTGTTCCCGCCGTGGCTAGCCCCCCCAAGCTGTCTTGAAATTCATAAATTTCCATCAAATTACATTCCGAAATAGAAAACAGTCATTCTTGGATTTACGCTATCCTCCGCGCACGCAGGACATGGATTCGGTGAGCGCGTCAGGCAACTCGCAAGACCGGCACCCCTTTTTAAACTCATTTATAGCGCAACAGATATCCATCCAAGATCCCGATCTGATCGCAATGCCCGAAACGCACATCCCTTCCAAAACATTACCGAAGTGACTTCAGGGAGTCTGGGCGGAGATGATTCATCCTAATCGATAGCGTGCAAGAGCAAGGTTGGCGGTCGCAACATCAAATAAATGACTCCATGACTTCATTAAGGACTCCGCATCAATGAATGCCCCACCTGACCGCGGTCGAACCCAGTGGCTACTCCCGGTCCTTTCAGGCTTGTTCATAGGAACTAGCTATATTCCCTTTCCTCCCTGGGCCTCACTGTTCTGCTTCGTCCCGCTATGGCTGTTCTGGCGCCGCCAAACCACCTTCAAGGCGGTGCTCCTTGGCGGCTTGACCACATCGTTCGTGTTCACGCTCATCGGCTTCAACTGGGTCACCTATCTGCTCCATGAATTTGCCGGCCTGGACTGGCCGCTGGCTGTCATCGGCATGCTGGCATTTGCCTTGGTAGCGCACTTGTTCGTGCCTGTGGCGGGCGCATTATGGTTCTGGGGCCACACCCGCTTCCGATGGCCAGACGGACTTTCAGTCGCCCTGATGGCGTTGATAACCACCTTGTGCGAAGCCTATTCCCTCACCTTGTTTGACTGGAATTTTGGGTACTCCTGGTATGGTGCGGGCCTTCCCGTTTATCACTGGGCGGAAGTGATCGGTTTCAGCGGCCTCAGTGCATTGACCTTATTGGCCAATCTCCCCCTGTATCTCGCCTGGCAACACAGGGCCATGGGGCGCGGTAAGATGCTGCTGGCTAGCGTCCTACTCGGCGTCGCGATGCTAAATCTTGGCGGCCTCTGGCTGAAGAATCGCCTGCCTTCGCCGGATGCCTCGGTGCGAGCGGTCCTGGTGCAGGGCAATATCGGTAACCCCGAGACTTTGCAAGCTAAGCCGGGCGACTCGTTTCGGGAGGAAATTCTTAGGCGTTACTTTGCGCTGACCGATCAGGCGGCCAGCCGCGCTAGGGGAAAAGTCGATTTCGTCCTCTGGCCGGAAACCGCATTCCCAACGCTGCTCGGCGAAGACTTCAAAAACAAGGTGTATCCAACGATCCTGCGGGAATATCTCAAGGACCGCCAGTTGGCGCTGGTGACCGGCGCCTTCGGCGTAGACCGTCCGACAGGCCTGCTCACCAACTCGATATTTGTGCTGGATCACACGGGTGCACTGGTCCCGCCTGCCTATAGCAAAACCATTTTGCTGGCCTTTGGCGAATACATACCGGGCGAGCATTTCTTCCCGCAAATCCGCGAATGGTTTCCGCAGATCGGACAGTTTGCCCGCGGGCAGGGCCCCACGGCTTTGCTGAAACTGGGCGAATTCAGAATGGGAGCGCAGGTTTGCTATGAAAGCCTCTTTCCCGCCTTCACCCGCGCCCTGGCTGAACTGGGTGCCCAATTCATCGTCAATGCCACCAACGACTCCTGGTACGGAGACTGGCAGGAGCCTTATCAACACATGATGATGACCCTGGCGAGAAGCGTGGAATTCCGCCGGCCCGTCTTGCGCGCCACCAATACTGGTATCTCGACGGTGGCGCTGGCCTCGGGCGAGATATTACAGAAATCACCCATCAACCAAGAATGGGCCGCCGCGTATGACGTCCCGTTCCTGAAAAGTCCGCCGGCGACGTTCTATCAGACGTGGTTTTGGCTGGTTCCTACGCTGCTATGGGGCAGTCTGATAGTGCTGATCGCCGTGGGCTTGCGCTTGCGGACACCCCGAAAGACTTGTTTCCAGGACGGTTGAACGGGTATCAGCGCGCACCGCCGGTGGGCGGACACGGCAGGGAATAGGGCTACAAGCGGATGCCGCCCATCAAGGCTCCAGCCCATGTCCAGCGACCAAAAGGCACCCGAGGATGCCTTTTGTTTTGTTCGTTCGCGACTAGACGCCGTTCGGGTAGTCGTAGCTATAGTGCTTGCGCAAGGGCTTGACCACTTCCCACTGACTGTCCAGGCCGGCGTGGAACGAGACCAGATCACCCGGGATAATCCGCACCGGCTCGCCACCGGCAGGCGTCACCAGAATCTCGCCTTCAAGCACGTAGGCCGTTTCGGTTTCATCAAAATCAATCGGGAATTTGGACACTTCCTTTTCCCAAATCGGCCACGCGTCAACGCCGAGTTCCTTCAGACGGTCTTCGCTCGGATTGTGCTCAATCGTGATTTTGCTCATGTTCTTGCTTGACTATGCAGTTTACAAGCGCGGGATCGTACCACCGTGATCATCACGAAGCCACTGCGCCGAGGCAGATGCTATCGCGCCCACAAACCAACAAAGGCCGAAGCGCCGTCTTACTCGCCCCCAAGATAAACCTGCCATCGCGCTGGCCGGCTTGCTCAGCCTGGCGATTCCAGGCATTTGATCAGGGCGATCGCCTCGGCCACGCTCGGCGCAGAGATTTTGCTGACGCAGCATGCGCCGCCGCTTGCAGCATGCCGGCGTACCAGAGCGAGCACGGCATCAAGCGTTAACCTCTCCAAGGGTTCCTCGGAGACCTCGGTCCGGCTCAGCCGTCTTTGTGGCCTGTAAACCTGACCGGCGGAATCGATCAGGACATCTCCCGGATGAAATTGGCCACCCTGCAACTCCGGGCGCTCATCGAGCTGTTCCGGGGAATCGACAAAGGTCAACTCGTCGTCGCCGAGGTATTTGACCACGGCAGGCCATGCAACCATGGGGCTCACTGGAGGAGGCAAATATGCCTAAATGCTGGCGATGTGGCTCGAATGCGCACCCGAGATCCAGTGGACTCAGGCCGCTGCGCGCGGTGGCCTGACAGGCCCGAGGTCGACCTGGATCTCGTCACCCTCAATCCGTAAATCGTAGGGATGGATGGCGTGGCGGACCAGATGTGTCACGCACTTGCCGCTGGTGCAGTCGAAACCCCACTGATGGTGCTGACATTTGACGGTCTTCCCGTCAAAGCTCGCCTCGTTCAAAGGCATATCCGCATGGGGGCAGCGACCACGAAACGCCCTCAACTCACTGCCTTTGGGCCAAACCACCAGCACGCTCTTCTTGCCAGCCTGGAAGAACCCCATCTCCCCTTCAGTTACGTCATTCTTGTGACAAATCGCAGTGAACGCCATAACTTCCTCCCGTCAAAAGTGAACCTTTCCCCAGGAGGAAGCAATTCGCGGACCATGGACCCAGGTGGATTTAATCGGCTAGTCAGGCCGATACCAGATGCCCTGTTCATCTCCTAGAGCTTCGCCACTAATACGATCTTCCACGCTGCAACAGGCAATTCCGCGCGAAACCCCTGAAAGGAGCCATCAAGTCGCATGTCTGGCCCACAAAACGGGCATCGCCCCAATGAGTGTTGGAAACCAGACAATTGCCACCTTATTGACCTCCAAGACATCCTTACCTGTGCCCTTGTCTTTCTCCTTCAGGAGTCTTGCTGCCATTTATGGCCTTGGGGTGACTGTCTCTGGATCGGCCTTTGGAGCATGCAAAGCGCTTGTGTCATCAACTCGGGCCTTGCAAATTCTCGAAACAATGGTGGCATACGGTCGACCGAGGTGATAAAGCGCCAGTGCAGGACCAAGAAGCCTTTGTAACGCTCAGCGAATGATGCCTGCGCCAACCGTCAGGCAAGACGCTTCATCCACGATGATGAAGCTTCCAGTCACCTGATTGCTGCAATAGCGGTCCACAATCAGAGGCTGCTGGAGCCTGACTTTCGCTGCAAAGATATCGTTCATGCCGATCGCGCCTGAGGGTCTCAGGATATCCAGTGTGTTGACATCGACTATGCCAAGTATTTCGGCAAAGCGTCCAGTCACACTCCGAGTCGTGTGCTTGATCCTGTACTTTTGCCGCTGATCCAGCGCCGCCGTGCCCAGCCAGCAAATCTGTGCCTCGATCTCGCCGGCAACTCGCGCGGGCGCCTCGGGGGAAACCAACATGTCACCGCGCGACACGTCCAAGTCACCCTCCAGCTCAATCGCAACGGCCTGGCCGGAAGCGGCGACTGCCAAGGATTCGCCCGCCTGACGGATGGATGTCACGCGGGTTTTCCGTCCGGATGGCAGGAGCAACACGGAATCACCTTCCCGCAGGAATCCGGCGGCAAGGGTGCCTTGATAGATCCTTCGCCCGATGCCTCTGGACGAATGGGGGCGCACGACCCGTTGAATGGGAAAACGCAGCGCAGCCGCCTCGCTTTTTATGTCGACAGACAAGCATTCGAGATGCTCGAGCAGACTCGGCCCCTCGTACCAGGGTGATGCCTCGCTGTTTCGTGCGACGTTGTCGCCGTGCAGCGCCGATAGCGGTATAGGCTGTACACGCCTGACTCCCAAGGCCGTGGCGAACTCTGCGTACTCTGCGACGATGTCATTGAACACGGACTGCCGCCATCCAACCAGATCCATCTTGTTGACCGCGAGGATGATCTCGCTCACGCCCAGCAGGTGAACCAGGCAGGAATGGCGGCGGGTCTGCGTCGTGATTCCTTTTTTCGCATCGACCAGCACGACTGCGGCGCCGGCCGTGGACGCCGCCGAGACCATGTTGCGGGTGTACTGCTCGTGCCCGGGCGCATCACAGATGATGAACTTGCGCCGCGGCGTGGCGAAGTAGCGGTAGGCGACGTCGATGGTAATGCCTTGCTCGCGTTCAGCCTCCAGTCCGTCCGTGATCAGGGACAGATCCAACTCTGCACCTCCCCTACCGGCGGCGCTACGTCTGATGGCCTCGATCAGGTCATGGGGCACGCTCTGCGTGTCATACAGCAGGCGGCCGATCAGGGTGCTTTTGCCGTCATCGACGCTGCCTGCGGTCACGAAGCGAAGCAGGCCCGTGCTCGAAACAGGGCGTGCCTGTAGTGAAAACGGTTCCAGGGAAATCACGTGCATTAGAAGTACCCCTCTTTCTTGCGTTGTTCCATGGCGGACTCGGAAGTCTGGTCATCGAGGCGTGTGGCACCCCGTTCGGTGACCGTACAACGGGCTAATTCATCTATGATTTGGGCGGCCGTCGCGGCTTTGGAGGCGACAGGCGCCGTGCAGGATATATCGCCGACGGTGCGGAAACGGACGGTCATGGTTTCAACAGTCTCGCCGGTACGGGGCGGCGTCAGCGGGGTGACCGGCACCAGAAGCCCGCCGCGGCGCACCACCTCGCGCTGATGGGCAAAGTAAAGGGAAGGCAGGGCGATCCTCTCGCGCGCGATGTATTGCCATACATCCAGTTCGGTCCAATTCGAGATGGGAAACACGCGCAGGTGCTCACCCGGCGCCAGGGCGGTGTTGTACAGTGCCCAAAGTTCCGGCCGCTGGCTTCTCGGATCCCACTGCCCGAACTCATCCCGTACGCTGAAGACCCGCTCCTTTGCCCGCGACTTTTCCTCGTCGCGGCGCGCCCCACCCAAGCAGGCGTCGATTTGTAGTTCAGCGATGGCCTCCAACAGCGTCACCGACTGATGGCGGTTGCGCGACTCGTCAGGCCGGCGCAAACGCACGCTCCCCCGGCGTATCGAATCCTGGACGCTGCGCACCAGGAGCCGGCCATCGTAGCGCCTTGCCATCTGGTCGCGGTACTGCAGCACTTCCGGATAGTTGTGCCCCGTGTCGATGTGAAGCAAGGGGAAACCGACCGGCTCGGGATGAAAGGCCTTGTGCGCGAGGTGCAAAAGCACCGCCGAGTCTTTGCCGCCCGAAAACAAGATAAACGGGTTTCGGCACTCCGCCGCCACTTCCCGCATGATGAAGATGGCCTCCGACTCCAACAGATCCAGGTGGTCTTTCCGCTCCGTGCCCAAGGCCGCGGCGGCGCCTCCGCCAATTCCTGATTCGCATACGTCCAGCAGTTGCTGTGTCTTCATGCCTCGAACCTCCAGTTGGTTTCTTTGACCCAGTTGCCGGGACCGCGACGGCGAAACACATCCGCTCCGCCGGGTACGATCCGGAATAAATGCAGCCATTGGTTATTGATGAGCTGACGCAAGGATTCGTGCTTGGCGATCACCCGCTCGATGGCGTCTTCCTCGGCTTCGATGATCGCGCTCAGACGCAGGGGCTCATGGACCAGACGGCTTCCGTCGTGAAGCGACTGCCAGGGCAGGCCAGTCCTGAGATCGCCGCCATTGCCTTCGAAAACGCCCAAGGTTGCAACGACGTTGTGCAGTGTCTTGTTGCCGCTGCCGAACAAGCGGTTGTCCACCGTGGATGCGTAGTACTGGAGGTTGATCCAACTGGCGACCACCAGCGGCGCGGTCATGATCAGTTCCAGAATCGCCCCCCCGGGATCTTTCTCGGGCGAGTATTCATGCAGGAAAGCCTGTCCGTTGAGCACCAGCTTGCGCGTACGTTCCCGCGGCGCGGCGATGAAGGCTCGATTGCCGGCCAGTCCCCACTCCGGGCGGACTTGAGACCAGTCGCGGCAACGCGCTTCGACCGCCTGACTTAAGTCAAACGATGACAGGTCACCGAGTCCCAGGAGATCAGCCCTTTCACCACGCGCCAGGCGTGAAGCCAGGTTCAACCAGGATTGAAGTTGCGCCACGTCTGCCTCGTGTCCGTGGGGGACCGATTCCAGGTCGAACAGTCGCACCTCGTCAGTGGTGGTGTCGTGCAGGCCGGCGACAAACCAGGTGTCTCGCGGTATGCGCAGTCCCTGAGCGGCAAGTGCGGCGCGCACGTCGCGGTCGTTGAGTATGGTGGCGGCGATGCGCGCATTGGCCTCGCCGGAGTGTCCGCCACAGGCCCCGCAGTCCAGGGCCGAGCCATAGGGGTTGTTGACCGTTTGGCTGGCATGCCCGCACAGCAGAACCAGACGGGCGAAATCACAGGTCAAACCCATGCCTTTCAGGGCAGCCTGCGCCAGATTCACTCGCTCGCTCAAAGCGATGCCAGTCTCCCGGACAGCGCCACCCCGCACCAGCCGCCCGCGCTGGCGGGTGACGGTGGGGCCGATACGCTCCTGGTGGCGAGGCGAAACGCCAGCGGTGGCCGGATGAAGGACCGGACGCGTCAGTCCCAAGCTGTCCGTCAGGAGTTTCAGCCCATAAAGCAGGCCACTCACCTCGACATAGGAGAAACACGAGACCGCGGATTGCTTGAAGGCCTTCCAGATCACGCTGGTGCGCTTGTGCAGCCAGCGGCGGTCATACACTTTAAGCAATTCGTGCACCGACGCGTCCTTCAGTGTCTCCCGCACGCGGTAGCCGGGCGAGAGCAACACCGGACAGTGAGCCTCGCCATGCTCATGGGCCAAGGGCACGTATTCGATGGGAAAGCCGAAGAAACCTGCAAAGCCTATGGTGTCCACCTGGCGGCTCACGGTCTCCAAAGCGCGGCGATAGACTTCCGAGCGCACGTCGATGCAAAACACGGCCTGCGCGGCCTTGCGCGGCGCCGGCACCGGGCTGGCGGCGGCATGGTTTTCGGAACCTGAGGTGAGAACCCGCATTAAGCGCCTCTGGTCAGCCAGCTCATAAGCCAGTTGCATCAGGACGCGGATGCGCAGATCGCTGCCTTCGGCCGCGCACTGTGCCGGTTGGAACGTCCGGCCCGTGAGCTTGGGACGGAAGACGCGATTGAGCGCGACATCCCAGGCAAGCCGGATGGCCAGCAGGTGAATGAGAGCGTCGTCCCGCTCTCCGCGCATATCCGACTCCCAGACGCGGAAGCGGGCATAAGCACTCCATCCGCCGATGGTGGCCAGTTCCCGATGCAGGAAGTCCGTCCGGGCTCCGGCGGAGAAATCTAACTCGTCAACCGCCAGCGCAATGAGTTCCCAAGGCTCATCCGGCAGTGTTGCGACGGCGGCGCGGAATCCGGGTATGCCGGCTGCCTCAGGGTTGTAATCCAACTCCGCGGCCCGCTTCCAGGCGGCGTACAAGGACAAATGCCGCCACGGCATGGTCCAGGAGGACTGCCCCTGGTCGAAATAGGCCGCGCACCACTTGGAGATTTCCTCCACCACGAAGGCGGCCCACTCGCTCCCACGCTCCCGGTCGATGGCGTCAGCAAGGGTCTCGATGGCAGCGACGGGTGATGGCGAAGCATGGGCGCTCCTGCGCAGGAAATCGATAAGCTCCGACGCCGATTCCGGGCGCTCGCCAGAATTCCTTAGATGCATGGCCCTTTCGATATCGGCAGGCGTGACATGGCCTGCTTCGACCTGCTCCAGGTAAAACCCGGCAGGCATCAGCAATTCGCCGCGACCCACCTTGCGGATGAGCGCGCAGGCCTTGTCGAAGTGAAAGTCACCCAGACCGACGAAGGGATTGACCGCCACGAAACGGCGCAGCGGCCACAGCGGGGGAATACGGGAACACGCTTCATCAACGGCCCGGAGCAGTTCAGTGCGCGCAGCGGATTGAAAGGAAGCGTCGGATGAATGGCCGGCAGCCTGGTCCGACAGTTCACTGGTCAAATACTCTGGAGTTATCACGACTTTCCCTCCTTACTGTTTAGTCTGGCGATCAAGAGTCAGCGGCCACAGCTTGCGGATGCAGCGGTTTGCCAGAGTGCTGATATAGAAGCCGTTGTATAAGTGCACATAGGCGGCCTGCCAGGCACGGTCCCCGTGGACTCCGGGGAAGCGCACCTGCAACAAGAGAACGCCCATGAACAGCAGCACGACGCTGGCCATCAGCACCGCCTCAAAAGGACTGATCTCGCTCGGCTCGACCGGCAGCACCTGATCCAAGGTCACCACGAATGCCGCCTGCATGGCGAAGTAGCCCACACAGGCCACGAATGCCAGCGCAACGCCCCGCCCCAGCAAGGCCCAGCCAGGGCTACCCTGCATCGAGCTCCACATCAGATAAGTCAAGGCCGCCATCAAGATGAAGCCCAGCACGAGAATGCCGTGATGACTTTCCAGCGTGAATCCGAACCAGCCAGCCACGAGGTAGGTCATACCGGCGGCGGCCAACAGCGCAAGACATAGATGGGCCGGATGACGCGCAGCTTGGGCCGGAGGCGTCCAGGCGGCCCTTGCCATATCCACGATGCTGCCGCTGGAGAGGAAGGCGTGGGCCTTATAGAGCGCGTGGGCGACGATGTGAAGGGTTGCGGAGGAAAACGCGCCCAACCCGCACTGCAGCATCATGAACCCCATCTGACCGATGGTGGAGAAGGCGAGCGAGCGCTTGATGCTGGTCTGCGTCAGCATGGCCATGGAGCCGAACAAGGCGGTGACGGCCCCAACCAGCGCCAGCACGCTCAGCACGTCTGGCGCCAAGGCGAGGAGCGGGCTCATCCGCACCACCAGAAAACCTCCGGCATTGATGACCCCGGCATGCATCATGGCCGACACCGGGGTGGGCGTTTCCATCACCTCGGGCAGCCAGCTGTGAAACGGGAATTGCGCGGATTTCAGAAGGGCTGCCGCCACGAGGCAGCCACCCATCCAGGATATTTGCGGAAAATGCAGGTACAGTTCACCCGGGCTGTACATCTCGGCGAGGATGGCACTGTCGGTAAAGATTTCGCTCAAGCGCAGCGTACCGAACAGGTCGTAGATTAAGATGATGGCTACCAGCAAACACGCATCACCCGCGCGGCTGACCAGGAACTTCTTGCGCGCGGCGACTTGCGCGCCCTTGCGTTCCGGATAGAACACCAGCAGTTGATGAAGCGCGAGGCTGGTGCAGATCCACGCGGCGGCCAGCAGGAGCAGATTTCCGGACACGATGAGCGCCAGCACGGCGCCCAAGGTCAACGTCATCCACTTGAAGAAATGACCTTGGCCTGGGTCCCCGCGGAGATAGTTACGCGAGTAGCGGACGACCACGGCTCCGATCAGTCCGACCAAGGGCAACATGATCGCCGTCAGCGCGTCGAAATGAAGATCCATCGGCCCCCAGCCCAACTCGATGGGGCCCTCGGAACTGGCCGCGTAAAGCAGGCTTCCCGTTACGGCCCCCAGCAGTGCGGTCTTGGCGACAACGCTGCTGGCCTTCTCCATGAAGCGTGGATGGCGGTCCGCCCAGTTGGACGGCGGCAGTCCGGTCAGTATGAGCAGACCGGGGCCAAGCATTACCAAAGAGACGATCAGCGTATCCATGGCACCACCTCCTGGCATAGTGGATGCCTGAGAGCACCATGGCCCCGAATAGCCTGCCGCTCGCAGATTTCACGCTGGACAAACGTCAGTGTTGCTCGTTTCATCGTGGCAGCCTCCCATTCGTTGAGTCACGCGAGAATGCTAGCAATCCGACTTTGTTTCATCCAATATAAGTTTTTAAATCAATCGTTCTATTCTGTTAATGTATGGCGGCACTCAATTACCACCACCTCCGCTACTTCTGGGTGATCGCAACCGAATCAAACCTGACGCGGGCCGCCGAGCGCTTGCACGTATCGCAGTCCGCGCTAAGCATTCAATTGCGCAAACTCGAGGAGTCCCTGGGTCAGGCGCTGTTCGAGCGTGATGGCAAGCGATTGGTGCTGACCGAGGCGGGAAGGATCGCGCTGGACTATGCCAACGCGATATTCAGGACCGGGGATGAACTGTTCAGTCTGATGCACAACCGCCCGGTCGGTGCGCAGCAAGTGCTTCGGATCGGTGCCGTTGCGACGCTGTCCCGCAACTTTCAATTGCAGATGCTCAAGCCACTCCTGGGCCAGGCTCAGATCGAGTTGGTGCTGAGGTCGGGGAGCCTACGCGACCTGCTGGCGCAGATGCACACACACACGCTGGATTTGGTCTTGTCCAACCGGCCCGTTCCGCGGGATGCCGAAATCAACTGGCATTCTCACCTGCTGGATGAGCAACCGGTCAGTTTGATCGGGAAGCCCAGCCCAGACGCTGAGCCGTTCCAGTTTCCGGAGGATTTGCGCTGGGCCTCCTTGTTGCTGCCCAGCGTGGAAAGTGAGATCAGGGCCGCCTTCGACTTCATCCTCGAGCAGGCCGGTATCCGGCCACGGGTGTTGGCGGAGGTCGATGATATGGCCATGTTGCGCCTGTTGTGCCGGGAGAGCGGCAACCTGGCCTTGGTGCCACCCGTGGTCGTTCAGGACGAGCTTGAGAGCGGGATGCTGGTTGAACGATGCCGCATCCCAGGGTTAAAGGAGCGCTTTTATGCGATCACCCCGTCACGTCGCTTTCCCAACGCCTTAGTCCGCGAGTTATTGCTGGGAAGCAAGAAAGAGGAGGTCACTCCGTAAAGTCCGGTGGTGTTGCCTGTTAACTCTGCGGATGACCATCTGCCTATTTGCAGAGTGTCCCATGATCCAGGAGCAATCGGCATCGTGCTGAGATAAACGCGGAAGGTCTCCGCTCATTAGCGGATCGAGGAAACCAACATCTATCGATCTTTCCCTTGACCAAGACAGCTCTGCGGGAATACCTGATAGTACAGATCGACGGGGATGCGAAAACGGGCTGCCAGGTCTGTGAGACTTTCAGAACCGCCTGCGCGGCTCTCCACAATATGTTTGAATTCGGCCAGCATATTGGCTTGCTGCAGACAGTGTCCGTATACGCTGAGATTTTGGCTAAGCCAGCTTTCCTGCTGCTCTTCTAACGCCAATCGGAGATAGGGCGGCAGCGACCACTGTTCCACCATACTTAGTGACAATCGGGCAGACCTCTCGCGAACAACCTGGGAGAAAAACTCACCCCTGGGTTGGATGCTGGGCGCCACCTCGCGGAATGAATCCACTAGCAAGCGAAAGATCACCAGCTTGCCGACATCGTGCATCAGTCCGACCAAGTAACTATTGAACGGGTCAGCGCGGCGTCTGACGAGGTCCAAGTTTTGGCAAGCTTGCGCGCAGTCCAGCGAGTGTTGCCACAAATGTTGGCCGAACATCCGGAAATAGATGGGACGTATCTCCATGACTGGCTTCATCAACACCGAGCTAACCAGCGATTTTAGATTCTGCAGCCCCAGCAGTACGACCGCCCGCTCCAGGTTCTCCAGGGGTTCTTCTGTAACCCGGTAAATCGGACTGTTTGCAAGCCGCAAAACCTCCGAAACCATGGCCGGATCGCGCCTTAAATGAGACAGGATGCGGTCCTGGTGCACATCGGGATCGGATAAATCGCGGAACAGGCTGGCTGCTACCTCTGGAAGTTTGGGAATCATGGAATCAGGAATGCTGCCCGAAAGCAGTTTCTCAATACGCTCGACAATGTAGTGCTCAGCGTCGTTGAGGATCAGCCCTTCCGATCCAGGTCCGCTTTCCAGCAAAAGTTCGTTGAAGCTGTTAGCGAGGGCATGACGGTCCATCCCCACGTAGTCTGGATCGCTTTGCGGGGACTGAATGACAACGGGTGTCGGTTCGTGCTGCAACTGCGCGGTTGGGGGCCGAGGTGCCTTCTTCCCGAACAGCCTGCGCCAAAAGGAACTGAAGCCCAAAGAATACCTCTGCAGTTGAACACGCCCTCGCAGCGCGGGCGGGTGGAATGGATCAATATAGTTGTCGCTGCGGCCCGCCTTGTCCGAGCCGCGAATCGCGCCCCGGCTGGAAAGTCTAGTACCGAAGCTAGAAATCGGTTGCCATTTCAGTCTGGGCCGCATGCACACACCACGGTCAAACACGAAAGCGGGAAATCACTCCCGAGATCCCAGGCTGTCCACTGCCGCTACCGCTGGTTGCTCGGTTCACTTTCCGCCGTCAAGTGCAGCAGGTCCAGCACGTCGAGGCGTATAGCCAGGCGTATCAGATCGATGTCGCTGGCAACCCCCAACTTGCGTTTGATCAGGTAGTGACAGTTAGCAACGGTCTTGGGACTGATATTGAGGTAGCCGGCGATGCGTTCGACCGGCTCACCATTCAGGAGCAGGCGCAGAATCTCGAACTCGCGCGCTGTCAGGGACTCCAGCGCGCGGTGCTCGGCGCCCAATTTTTCCAAAGCCAAGACCTGGGCAATGTCGGCGCTGAGGATATGCCGTCCTCCATGCACCTCAAACACAGCTCGCAGCAGTTCCTCCGGTGGACTGCTTTTGCTAACATAGCCTAAAGCCCCGGCGCGCAGAGCCTGCCTGGCAAAACCCGGGTTCTGATGCATGCTGAATACCAGCACTTTTGCATCGCGACACCGCGCACGGATGCGACCGATCAGTTCAAGACCGCTACTACCGGCCATTGTGATGTCGGTAATCACCACATCGGGCTCACACAGCTTGAACTGCTCGTAAGCCTGCGCGCTGCTTTCCGCCTCCGCGATCACTGCAAGGCCCGGCTGCCTGCCCAGCAGCGCCCGGTAGCCTTCTCGGACAATAGCGTGATCGTCAACCAGCAGAAGCTTGATGGTTCCATTCTGGTTCATGATGTTGGCCCACGATCGGCCGTAAGTGGAAGCCAGACGTCAACGACAAGGCCATGGGGCTGTCCAATAGCCAGATTCATGCGCCCGTGCAACGGTGTCACCCGCTCGCGCATGCCTAGCAAGCCGATGCCGGAACTCTTGGGAACCTCAACCGCGCGTCCGTCATCCTCAATTTTTAGGCGTACATCGCTTGCACTGACTTCGAGCTCGACAGCTACGCGGGTGGCAGAAGCGTGCTTGGCCACATTGGTCAGACACTCCTGAGTCACACGGAACAATGCAACGGACACGGCTTCCGGGAGTCCACCACAGTCTCCAGCGATGACGAGGTGAAATTCAGTGGTGGCTTGGCGTTGCCTTCGCCAACCGGCGATCAGACTCCTGAGGCTGGATTCAAGACCCGTTTCGTCAAGCTCCGCCGGCCGAAGCCGACGCAGCAAGTCGCGAATGTTTGCCAACATGTGCTGGCTTATGGTGCGAATCCGTCCAGCGTCGGCAGCGACGTCGGGGCACCGGCTGCCTGCCCCCTGACTGATGGCGAGCGCTAAGGCGTTGATGGCGGCGAGGCTCTGTCCAAATTCGTCGTGCAGTTCCCGGGCAAGTCCTGCGCGCTCCTCCTCTTGCAACCCCATGAGCCGGACCGCAAGCGCCTGCCGCTCGTTCAAAAGTCGCTGCTGGCCGGCGGTCAACTGATTAAACGCCTGGGCAATGTTACGCCACTCATGGAGTCTGAAGATTGGCAGGCGCTGGTCAAGATCGCCCTGCTGAATGGCTCGCAACCCGGCAACAATCACCCCTGCGGGATGCAAGGCCCGTCGGATGCTGACAACGACCAACAAGCACACCGACAACACCGTAACCCCGGACAGCTCCATCAGTGCACGCAATTGCGCCCAGGTTGCGGCCAACTGCCAGCGCGCGCTAGGCCTGAGGGTCAGCGTTCCATAGTTGTGCCGGTGATAGACCAAAGCTCTGGCGACTGGCACGGCTGGCGTGAAGAAAACCTGATAGAGCCGCTCGAACCATGGCGGCGCCGGAGCGAACGGATCCACGTTACTGCACAACTGCCGCGGGGTGCCAGCGCCAGCCGGGGAAAATTCGACGCAAGTTCCCGCTGACTGCGGCTGCCAAAACTCGAAGTCTGGGAAGGGATTGCTGTTACCGATACCGGTGCTCAACTTGAGAAGTTGCAGTTCCAGGCGTTGGCTAATTTGGTCCACGGCATCCTGCACTGCTTGTCTGGCCTCTCGGTCACTGCGGTAAAGCAAAAGGCCGCCGCTGAGCAAAAGACACAAAAAAGCCGCGGCAACGATGCGGAACAGTAGGTGCAATTGCAGATTCGTGGGGCTCTCGTGATGGGCACAAGCCGACTCATAGTGATTTATGTTGCCACAAGCACGGCGGGCAAATTGCCCGACTTCTGCAGGCAATATTCGGGTTACGTCGCGCCGGGCGGCCCCTAAATTGTCTTGGACGGCTCGTACAGCGGATTCCCCTTTTCCAGCTGACTGATAGTGCCAAAACCAAAAGACTGATAGGGAGCAACGATGAACACCCATCTATTCGACGATCGCAACATTCCCTGGCGAAGCCTTGGCGGCTTTGAACATTTACAATACGCCATCCTCGATATCGACGTAGAAAACGGCATCGTGGATGTGCTGTTCAGGTTCTCCGCTAACCGGCAAATCGTGCTTCACCGACATAGAGTGTTGAACAAGACTCTTGTGATCCAGGGCGAGCACCGCCTCTACCATGCCGACGGCAAGCTTAAGGAGATTCGCCCAGTGGGCAGCTACACCGTTAGTCCCGCCAGTGATGAACCTCACCGCGAAGGTGGCGGGGATACCGATGCAATCGTGCTATTTAGTATCCGTGGTGGTGATGGAGTGTTCTACGAAATATTGGACGACGATCTCCACACTGTCACCACCCTAGGCATGCAGGATTTCATCGACCTTCAGAACGGGATGAGAGCCTGAATGGAGGTGAGCGCCTGTGGCGTGATACGCCAATCGACGGCCCCGCCAAATATTAACTTCCGTTCGGCACCGCTGTTGTTAGGCGGGGGTGTCTCAGACACTAGCTATTGACTAGCGTCCTAATTTTTTTGATAATTATCTTATGGCAACGTAGCTCAGTCGGTTAGAGCACAGCATTCATAATGCTGGTGTCGGTGGTTCGAGCCCACCCGTTGCTACCAATCAAACCAAGGCCTTGACTAACACTCAAGGCCTTTTTTTGTCCGATAAGAAAGGGCTCAGGAATATTGGACAGCGGCTTAAGTGACGTTTCTGTTCTATTCATCGCGCCCGCAAGGGGTAAGCGCGTGGCGATCCCATGTTGACGCAATCCGGAATCGGATCGCGCTTGGAGGAACTAAGCGGGAGTGGTTTCAAGCTGCCAGCGATGCGGCAGAAGTTCATGAATCCGATGGGCGGGTTGCGTCGGAAGTCGCGTGAGCACGTCTTTCAAATAGACGTAGGGGTCGTGACCATTGAGTTTCGCCGACTGGATCAGGCTCATGATGGCAGCCGCGCGCTGACCGGCACGCAGACTTCCGGCGAATAGCCAATTGCGGCGCCCCAAGGCCACCGGGCGGATGCGGTTCTCCAACCAGTTATTGTCCAGGGGGAC